>JAOZKO010000137.1 GCA_029935325.1 Bacteroidales bacterium | reverse complement strand
GTCAATAGGTTTTTGATAGCATTCTCAACAATGATAGGCTTTGGGGTTTGTAGTAAAAATACCTTTGCGGATTTAAGGTTTTATATATAAAAACTAATTTATTACTAGCCTACATTACTTATTTTCTGTAATAAAGGCTCATTAAGTATTTCTACTCTTTTACCTTTTGTAGCAATAATCTTATCAGTTTTAAAGTCCTTAATAATTCGTATTACACTCTCAGGAGCCATACCAGTTAAATCTGCTAAATCTTTTCTGCTTAGAGGCAAATCAAATTTCTTAGATTTAAAGATCTTATTACTAAGACAAAGCAGTATATCGGCAAATCGACCATGTAATTGCTTTTGAGTTAGAGAAAAGAAACGATCGTAGGTAAGAAGCGAATTATTAGTAAGGATTCTATATAATTCAGCGTTAAAATTATTATTTTGTTTTAATAATTGCCGAATTGCACTAGTGTCGATATAGCAAATCATAGAATCCTCTAATGCGGTAACAGTATAGGCATGATAATCGTAGCCATAAATGTTTTCAATGCCGATAAAATGATTCTTAGTTTTGATGCATAGAATCAAGCTGCTATCTCCGCTACTTATACTGATTTTTACTAATCCAGACTTCAAATAAAGTATATCTGAAGATTTAGTTCCTTGCTTAATAATAGTCTCACCTTTGTTGAACTGAATCTCTGTTCGATTGTTTTCCAAAAGCACCATTTCCTGATCTGTCAATATCTTGAAGCAATTTCCAGTTTCTTCATTGTCTTCGCAATGATTTATTTGTGAAAGTACTGCCATAAATTTTTCGTTTGTTGATATGAGGTGTAAAAATATAAAAAAATTCAATATTAAAATTGATTTATGTCATATATTTTAGTGTGATAGACACTTTTGTTTATGCCCTGACTGTGAATTAAATATGTCTTACTAATTAAGATGTTTGAAAATATTTTAGCTAAATATCTTAATAATTAGAGATAATATCAAAAATAATTGGCATTATTTAGTCAGTTGAATATGGTATTCGATTAATTATGGAACGTCCAAGAGTAATTTCATCAATATATTCTAATTCGTCACCAATGGATACTCCGCGAGCAATAGTAGTAATGGATTTCACCTTTTCTGAAAGTTTTTTGTATAAATAGAAATTTGTCGTGTCGCCTTCAATTGTAGTTGGTAATGCAAGTATAACTTCTGAAATATCTTCAGCTTCAATTCTTTTTAGTAGAGAGTTTATATTGAGTTCATTAGGGGAAATCCCATCCATAGGCGATATTACTCCATTTAATATATGATAAGTCCCGTTAAATTGTAAAGTGTTCTCAATATATAGCACGTCTTGTATGTTCTCTACGACACATATTTTTTGTTGATTTCGTTTGGGGTTATTGCAAACCTCACATAATTCATTTTCACTTAAATTATGACACCGAGTGCAGAATCTAATATTTTGCCTCATATCTATAATAGAGTTTCCTAATGCCTCTGCATACTCAGGCTTGTGTTTAAGCAAGTGAATAGCTAAGCGCAGTGCAGATTTCTTGCCTATACCAGGTAATTTTGCAAGCTCACTTACACATCTTTTAAGAAGTAATGAAGGTATGTTTTCCACGTAATTAATTTTAAATTATTAATGGCAAAAATAGAATAATTGTGGATGCAAAAAAGCCCCATTATCATATTGATAATAGGGCTTCAGTAAGAATGTCTTTTATTTATTCAGGTGAAATTGCTTCAACTGGACAAACATCTGCGCATGAACCACAGTCAGTACATAAGTCAGGATCAATTACATAGATATCTCCTTCAGTGATTGCTTCAACTGGACACTCATCTAAACAAGTTCCGCAAGCAGTACAATCATCATTAATTACATAAGCCATAATGCTATAAATTTTTGCGTTAATAAAATTATTTTCTAAAACGCTGCAAATATAAATAATGTTTGCTACCATAAATTAAAAAAATCAAGGATTAGAGATTTATAACGTTTCTAAATAAAGGGCTTATCTCTTATTTGTCATTTTATTTTTGTTTGTGGCATAGTTTTTATTATTGCTGATATCATCAACGTATATTGCTTTTGTTTTTATAATCGGTACAAATTCAATAAAATAGGCTGTAATTTTATGAAGATTAATTTTTGTTGTTAACTTCATAACAAGCAAATAATTATTTATTTTAGGTATAGATTGCTAAAAAATAGAAAGCTGTTTTATTTCATTTTATTTTATATACATAAATCAGGAAAAAAGAGTATGAAATCCTTTTCATATGATAGGATAATTGATTTACTTTTGCGTGCATTATAACCATATAATTATAAAACTATACATATAAAATGGCGACTAAAAATAATAAAATCGAAGTCGAAAGAATGGTCATAAAGTTTGCTGGTGATTCTGGTGATGGTATGCAACTTTCAGGAACTCAATTTTCTGATGCAGCAGCTTTCATTGGTAATGATTTAGCTACTTTCCCTGATTTTCCTTCAGAGATTCGTGCTCCACAAGGTACTATTGCTGGAGTATCAGGTTTTCAAGTTCATATTGGACATGCTGATATTAACACCTCTGGTGATCAGGCTGATGTACTAGTAGCAATGAATCCTGCTGCATTAGAGTATAATATGAAGCATTGCAAACCAGGTGCTACTATTATTATTGACCTTGATAGTTTTACTGAAAAAGCTTTCAAGAAAGCAAAACTGGACTCTAATCCATTAGAAAATGGCTCATTAGATGGATTTATCGTAGTTAAAGCTCCAGTTACTTCTCTTTGTCGTGCGACTCTTAAGGAAACAGGTTTAGATTCTAAAACTATTGACAAAACAAGAAATCAGTTTGTAGCTGGTCTTTTGTCATTTATGTTCAATCGTGATGTTAAATTAGGAGAAGACTTTATTAAAGAGAAATTTGCTAAAAAGCCAAAATTGGTTGATGCAAATGTTAAAGTTCTTAGAGCTGGCTATAATTATGGTGATACCATTGAAGCACTTTCTACTACATATATTGTTAACCCAAATATGAATAAGAAAGGTAAGTTTCGTAATATTACTGGTAATCAAGCTACAGCTTGGGGATTAATGGCGGCAGCAGAGCGTTCAGGTTTGAACTTTTTCTTGGGTTCTTATCCGATTACTCCAGCTACCGATATTCTTGCAGAATTATCGCTTCATAAAGCCTTAAATATTAAAACATTTCAAGCAGAGGACGAAATTGCAGGTATTAATTCAGCAATAGGTGCTGCATATGCTGGTAATCTTGCTGCTACTACTACTTCCGGACCTGGTCTTAGTTTGAAAAGTGAAGCCTTAGGACTTGCCTTTATTACTGAGCTTCCTTTGGTTGTGGTGAATGTAATGCGTGGTGGACCATCAACAGGTCTTCCTACAAAAACTGAACAGACAGATTTAATGCAAGCTCTTTGGGGGCGTAACGGAGAATCTCCAATCCCTGTAATTGCAGCTTCTAGTCCATCAGACTGTTTCGATTATGCTTTTGAAGCTTCTAAAATAGCGGTGGAACATATGACCCCAGTTATTCTTCTTACAGATAGTTACCTTGGTAATGGTTCTGGTTTGTGGAAGATTCCTAATATGGAAGACTTAGGTGATATTAAATCAAATGTTGCTAAACCCAATGCAGATTATATGCCTTTCGTTAGAGATAAAGAAACATTAGTGCGTCAGTGGGCTTGGCCAGGAAATCCTGGAACTGAGCATCGCGTTGGTGGTTTGGAAAAGAAAGATGGAAAAGGATCTGTGTCGCATGACCCAAAAAACCATGCCTTGATGACCAAATTACGCGCTGAAAAAGTTATGAAAATTGCTGATTCTTATCCAAAGCAATTAGTTTATGGTGATAAAGAAGGCGATTTACTTGTTGTTGGTTGGGGTAGCTCTAGAGGTGCTATTTTTGATGCATTTACTGAGTTCCATGAAGATGGACATAATATCGCTTTTACCAATTTTAATTATATGTTCCCACTTCCAAACGATACTGCTGATATTTTTAAAAAATATAAGCGTATTCTTGTTTGTGAGTTGAACTCAGGACAGTTTGCTCACCATTTGAGAACTGCACATCCTGAATTTACATATATGCAGTATAATAAAATAGAAGCACAACCATTTATGGTTTCAGAATTAAAGCAAAAGTTTAACGAAATATTGGAGGTTAAATAATGACTGATAATTTAAAAGATATTCCGCAATACACAAGAAAAGATTTTGTGTCTGACCAAGAAGTAAAATGGTGCGCCGGTTGTGGTGACTTTTCTATCTTGGCTGCTATTCAAAATGCCTTGCCAGAGCTAGGTGTTTCTAAAGAAAAGTTTGTTTTTGTTTCAGGTATAGGTTGCTCATCTCGCTTTCCGTATTACGTTGATACCTATGGGTTTCATGGAATTCATGGACGTGCAGCAGCAATTGCTTCTGGAGTTAAACTTGCTAATCCAGACCTCAGTGTATGGATAATGACAGGTGATGGTGACAGTATGGCTATTGGTGGTAACCACTTTATTCATATCCTGCGTCGTAATATTGATGTAAACTATATTCTTTTTAATAACCAAATTTATGGTTTGACAAAAGGTCAATATTCACCTACAACTCCTCTAGGACAAAAAACAAAGACTTCGCCTTTTGGTACAATCGAGCATCCTTTTAAACCAGGTGAGCTTGCAATGGGAGCAGAAGGAACTTTCTTTGCTCGTGCTGCTGATACTAACCCTAAGCAGATGAAAGAAATATTCATCGAAGCTGCTAAACATAAAGGGACATCATTGGTAGAAGTGTTGCAAAATTGTGTTATTTTTAATAATAAAACACACGTAGAGATTACGGCTAAAGAAACTCGTGATGATCATCAAGTTTATTTGGAGCATGGCAAGAAAATGATCTTTGGAAAAGAAGGTAATAAAGGTCTTGTGTTGGATGGTTTGAAATTGAAAGCTGTTGTAATTGGCGAAGATGGTTATACTATGGATGATATCCTGGTACATGATGCACATAGCTCAGATGCTGCTATGGCATTTTTACTAGTACGTATGTCTTTGCCAGAATTGCCTGTGGCAATGGGAGTTATTAGAGCAGTTAAAGCAGCTGTTTATAATGACCTAATGGTTCAACAAATAGAAGACGTAAAAGCTAACTCTAAAATTAGTAATATGACCGAACTAATCAATAGCGGTAATACATTTACTCTATAGGTTTTAGAAAATTAGATATTTAAACCATCTTCATTTAATTATGAGGATGGTTTTTTTTTGTTTACCATAGTACACTGACAGGGTTCAAACATAAAAAATATATTAAACTATGGACAATTAAAGCAATGAAGTTAAGGCATTGTAAAACAATAACTACTCATTTTTAACTTGTTCATTTGCTTTTTTCTTCTTTACTGAATCATTGTATAAACGTGGCTATACGCAGATTTATTAAATTGCTAAAAAACAAAATAACTTCGTTAAATTCTAAGCATTTATTATTTTACAACACCTAAGCGGAGAAAGATAAATAGTACTAGGTGAATTTAATCGTTATAATGATTTATTCCATATACCAAAAAATAGTAAATTTGCACCTTCATAAAATATAAGTATAATGGTAAGTATAAGTGTATTGTTTTTTAGTGTTTTAATTAGTGCGATACTAGTTGATAGGTTTAAAGTAAATGAAAAAATTCTTCAGTTGCTACTAGCCTTTAGTGGTGCCTACCTAATAACGGTTGCGTTTACGCAAATTATTCCAAGTATTTTTGATGGCACAAATAATAGCACACTTGGCTATTTTGTGCTAATAGGTTTCTTTATTCAGCTTATTATAGAGTTTATAACAGGTGGAGCAGAGCATGGCCACGGACATTGCGACGATTCTCACGAACATAATAATGATAGTCCTATAAAAATATCACCCTATGCATTATTAATAGGTATTAGTTTGCACGCCTTTTTTGAAGGAATGCCATTCTCTTCCCATTTTCATGCTCATGCACATACACAAGATAGCCTACTGCTAGGAATTGTTGTTCATAAAGTGCCAATAGCAATAGCACTAATGGGTTTGTTTCTTGCTGCCGGAGTAAGCAGGCTACGAGCTTATTCCTTAATTATGGTTTTTGCAATTTCAGCACCATTAGGTGCATTCTTAGGAGGATATATTGGAGAATCCATAGGAATAGATATAGAATTCTTTTATAAAATAATAATGGCATTACTTGTGGGAATATTTTTACACGTTGCGACATCTATTATCTTTGAATCAAACACTTCTCATCGGTTTAATATTTATAAATTAGTGATAATTTTAATTGGTATTTCTTTTGCTATTTTGTCACGTATGATATAAATAACATCATAAAATACAGAGTATCAGCTTTAAATAATTAGAATGTAAAAAAGAAGTATTTCAATGCCTAAATAGTAGAATAATGTATTATCTTTGCATCGGATTTAGTAAACAAATAGAGTAGCGTAAGCAATATTTCCGCCCGGAAACGCTTACGTTCCAAGAGCGGTGGAGATCGCGCTTGGTAAATAATTTTTTCATTTTGTTAGGGGTATACCCGCTGGAGACAGCGGGTATCTTTTTTTATAAGATTTTTTTTAAATAGTCACCGTGACTTTGAGTCACGGTGTGACTCAAGAGGGTCGGGCTATGGGCGTTTACCAAAGACTCGCCGTGTTTTTAAAACACGGTGAGTCTAGTATACGAAGTCATACGATGAATTGAGTTAGCGTATGACTGGGTTAAAAATTTAGAATGGAAGTCCTACCATCAAATCTTGCACAGTGGGAGTGCGACTTAAAGTCGCGCCCCCACTAAAATCTGAAATAGTCGGAGGATTGATATTGAAATTTTAAATGTTTGGAAGTCCTACTATTAAATCAACAAATCAGCGAATCAACAGATTTAAGATTTAAGAGTGTGATTTAAGAATTAAGAGGGGTTTCGCTTAAAGTGAAGATTTTTATAGCTTGCGAAGTCCTCCTTGGCGAAGGAGGTGGCTGTTTTTTTGATAAGAAATTGTTCTGGTGTAATAGAAGTTTTCTGAAAAAATAGTCGGAGGATTGACTATTTACTAAGAATCAATCCCCCGCCACACAAGAACTCCGTTGCCTCCTTTTCTAAGGTGGATTTTTTAAGTTC
>JAOZKO010000136.1 GCA_029935325.1 Bacteroidales bacterium | reverse complement strand
CCTTCGATGAAAGGAAGTTATTCCATAAAGAAAGTCTTACCAGCCTTAGTTCCAGGTCTGTCTTATTCAGGCATGGACATAGCAGATGGTGGTGAAGCTAGTGCTTCCTTTATGCGACTTTTTGATGAAACAGATCCCGCTATTATCAAGAAAACCCGATCAGATTTATTGAAATATTGCAAATTGGATACTTATGCTATGGTGAAGATTCTTGATGTGTTGGGTGAGGTTTAGATAGTCCATCTAATAGTGACTAGTTTTACATTCTATCCAATCAGTAAACCAACAAACATTACTGTAATAATAAGCACTATGACTCCTACCAAGAATGCGATTCCAAAGGACTTAATAATCTCCTTTGATGGAGGAAGGATCTTCTGAAATCGTTCTATGGTTTCATTATCATCCTTAGGTGTCAAAAAGGTAACGGTAAGCCATGTAATACTTGTAAGCACAGTAACTATTATTAACCTCCACTCATATGATTGCAATGCCGATTTCTCAAAGAGGTGCTGAAAGTGGTCTTGTACAGTATAAAAAATAAGAGTATAAACGCCCGAACTAATCATTGCAGCAAGCTGCGACCAAGCATTAATCCTCATCCAAAACCACCTAATTATAAATACTGGTGCCACTCCTGCCGAAATGGAAAACACAATCTTTATCAGGCTTTCTAAACTATCGATATAAAGAGAAAATACTAAAGAAATTAAGCTTAGAAAAAGCATTATAAGAAATGAAAATTTAGCATAATGCCTGGCACTTTTCTCTTTTGCAATATAGCCTTTATAGAAATCCACAGTTATAAACGAAGCTCCCCAATTCATAACAGACTCTGCCGTAGTAATAAATAATGCAAAAAAACCTAATAGAATTAATGGCCCTAGACTATCAGGAACATTATGAAAAACAGCCTCAATCATCACCAATTCTCCATTCTGATTAGGAGGTAGATTAACAAAACTCATCAAAGACATGGATATCAAGACTAATATAACAATCATGCTTAATAGAATTGGAGACAAGCCAACTTTTATAGCACCCCATCGAGTTCCTGGTGCTGTATATCTAGACATTTCAGCTCCACCTCCATCAAACAAACTTGCACTCCACCATTGAACACCCAGATATACAAATATTGCATACAAGAGTTCTTTATTGTCCGTAGATGGAAATAAGGATAGTTTCTCTGGTGCATTCTGTCGTAAGTCCTCTATGGCTACACCCAAGCCTCCACTGTATTCACTAAGATAATAGTATGAAACTATAATGGAAGTGAAGTAAATTAAAGCATGAAACAAGTCGGTTTTATACTTATTGGCAAAGCTGTTTTTTAACGCAAAGGCACTAAGTAAACCACCCGTAATCAATAAAGATTGATTAGTGCTAAGATCAAAGAATATTTGCAATATACGGCTAAAGGCTATGGTCTGAAAACTCAAGCTAAAAGCTACCACAATACCACCGACATAAATGGCCCTAAATTGATGTAATACTTTTGCGCTATTTCCTGAAAATCGGAATAGAATAAACTGATTATCAGTAATAAAATTGAGTTTTGACCATAGTGGTGCAAAAACAATAGGCACTACTGCTATTGATAGCATCGCAGCCCAGAGCAACCAAAGACCACTAATTCCTTTATTATAAATCAAGCCACTATATAATTGAGCCGAATCCGTAGATGCAAATAGCATAAACATGGATAAGCCCGCCACCAACCAATTGGTTTTTTTGGTACTTCTAAATATCGAAACAAAACCCGTCTTTCGGTTTAAGAACCAAACCAAAATAATAATAATGAAATAAAAAATATAGAATAGCATTGTTGTCTTTTAATAATGGTCTAAAATACTTAGAAAATTGATATTATAATTTAGTTTTACAAAAAAAGCAGAGTTAAGTTTTACCTCAACCCCGCAATTTAAACTCCAACCTCAATAAAGTAATTAGTGATTCTTAATTTCGTTTGTCACATCTCTTTTATGCAAAAATCAATTTCTTGCCTCTTGTTTTATTATAATGATTCAATATATCTTTTACTTTTCGAGCATCTTTCTTTGGCATGCAAAACATCTCAACTTTGCCACCAATTGCTCTAATTAATAAATCAGCACCAAATAAATGCTCGTCTATTGTTATATTTCTTATAAACCTAAAAGCAATATATTGTTCATCAACACCAATTAAAAACCAGTTTCGTTTTTTTACAATTATTGCACTTTCTTCTACATTAACAATAATATGCCAAGGAGTAAGGATATCAGTAATTCTCCCATTTGCTAATAAAGATATTATTGATGAATTAGCTGTAAAAACCATTAATTTTGAATTAAAGAAATAATGAAAACAATAAGCCCAAAAACACTCCACATTAATATTGAATATAGCCAGCCTTTAATATTCATACTAAAAGGTTTACCTATTCCCTTGATACGTTTATCTGACTTAGTATATATTCGTAAGATTATAAATTGAATAATAATAAGTGCAATAAAAATCCAAGCAAAAACTTTGGCTAACATGATTTTTTTTTAAGTTAACAAATGGCTTGTTCAGTATTTGAACAACACATTGATATTTGATGAGGTGACAACTAATATTCTTATAAATATTAGTATTCTCCTCTTGCAGCTTGTCCTAATGTTATAGCATTTGGAACCAACCTTTTTCCTTCTTTATCTTTTACTTGAACCTTTATTCCAAAAAAAGTGTCAAACAACTGTTCTACATCACCAACTTTCATACTCCCTTTTATTTTAAGATCTTCATACTTTCTTGTATCTACATCTTTAGTTGTTTTTCTATCCAATCCTTTTAAAGTTAGATTTCCATCAGCAATCTGATTCCCTTTATAGAATATTAGTGCTAAATCAAAATTATGTACAAAATCTCGTGAAATTGATTTCAGTTTCATATTAGGAGCTACACTAAACTCTGCATTATTAAAGTGATCTTTGATATTGTCAAAAATTCCCATTTAGCTTTGTTTTAATAAAAAGCCTACTCTATTAAACGGTTTTCGGCATCCACGTTATTAACTTAGTTAGCGCATTTGCTTAATGATGATTTATCAGAAGCCAAGCTTGTGTTATCTGCATTAGCAACCTGAACTTTAATACCAAATTGCTCTTTCATTTCTTTTTCAAAACGGCCAACATGCATATTTCCACTCACATCAAAATCTCCTGACTTTGATGTACCACCTTTACGAATTGATGCAATTGTTGCACCTGGATCTGCAAATTTATTACCATAATAAACTCTTAAAGTTCCTCCGAACTCATTCTTAAATTGCTTCTGCAATCTCTCAATAGACATACGTCCTGAAAATTTAAAATCTGACATTGTTTTGTGTTTTATTGTTTTGCTTACTCTTTTTTATGGCTTTTCAGCTTCCTCCAATATATTTTATCTACGTTTTCTAGCCCGCTCCCTTTTCATGTCTTCACGATAATCAGCTATTTTCTCTCTGTGTCTTTTGATAGAGTCTCTCTTACCATCTATATCATGTTTCTTCCGATCAATATTTCGCTTGATATTATCAATCGCATTCCGTTTAGAATAGCGGACACTTTGCTTCTGTGAAGTTGAAGAAGCTCGTTTTAATCGATCATTATAGCGTTCTATCTCACGCTTCTTTTGCTCCCTATAACGAGTAATTTCTTTTCTATATCTTTCTATATAGCTTTTCATTGTCGCAATATGATCTTTCTCTCTATCTATACTTCTTTTTATACTATCTATGCTCATAATTATAAGATTTTATAATACTACTCGTTAAATACATTTTATAATCAACATCAAAGTATTCGTTCATCATCTCGAACTTAGTATGAGAGGATTTTACAATATCAGCCATTGCTAAAAAATACTCTTGTACTTGTCATTAATTTTTAAAAACCAATACTCGGCATGTACTTTTATTAAACAATAATTTACTATTTCCTTTGCAATTCTTTCATGTTCATCTTCAGAATTAAAGTCTTCTACACTTTCATATGTTTTAATAATCTCTGTTGCTGTGCTAAAATAGTCATCCTTTCGGCTTTTTCTACCACTTTTTGAAGCAAACTTATTTATTTTATAATCATTAATTTTACAAAACTGTTCTAAATCAGCATCAATTAAGTTTAAACTATCCATGCTTTTCTCTATAATTGAAGATAAGAACTCTGTGGGATTTTCGTTTATTAGGCCATCATAAAAAGGTATTCCAAATCTTATTTTAATCGTAATTTTATTATTTTTCGGACTGATCAAGATACCAAAGCCAAGCTTGTATTCAATATCTTTAACATTTATTTTACACCAAAGTTCTCTATTTAAATTTGCTTTTAATGAGGGTAGCCTAATATTTATAATAGGGGCTTCTATCTTTTGAGGAATAAGTTTATGTAAATTTTCAAGAATACTGCCAGTCGCTTCCGTTCTGTTACTAATAATACGAGGTTTATCAAAAGCCTGTACATCAGTAACTGATGACAACTCTAATAATATACTTATGTGCTCTCCTAATTCAGCATCTTCGGGAACCAGTTCAGCTATTTTATTTAGTAATGCTGAGATATTAAATGCCCTTCTCTTTAAATAAGAGTCTCTATCACATATTCTATATAAAATTTGCTCCCATTCTTCATCAAATTCTTCAAAATTTCTAATTGACTCTATTTCATGGTCTTCTAGTTTTCTTAATTTTAATTTAATTGCTGTATCTTCATTCCATACTCTAAAATCAGGTTCCTCATTTACTGCTTTGTATATTGAAGGATAAGCAACTTGTAAACATACCAATGCAAAATTTATTTGTTTATCAATATCAGACTGATCCTTATCTAAACCAGTTTCTGAGTTGATTATGGAAATTAATGACAGTGTATTGATCAATCTTTTTAAGGAACGAGGATTACTCCCCACACTATTATAGGCTATCTCGGTAATATTTTCATAGAACTTTTTTGAATCATTTTCTTTAGGAATATACCCTATTCCTTCTAATGAGTTTTTTAAAAATACATCAATGTTATAAGATGCAACAGGCATTGAAAAAGGAAGTTGAATTATTTTATCAAAAAACGAACGAAACTCCCGCTCGTTTTTATCTGTCAATTTACCAAATTTTGGTTCTAAACCTTTTACTACAACATCGTAATCAATTGCTAAAATAAAGACACAATTATCAAGATCAAAGATATTTTTTAGCAGCTCTAAGATATTCACAGCCACAGGTGGGTCAATACGGTCTAAATCGTCAATAAAGAATATGAAACCACCTTTATCCGAATGCTCCTCAATAATACTACCAATTAGTTCATTCAATGAATCCCTTAACTTTAATATAGTGGTATCACGGGCATCACCACTAAAAGCATCAACCACCTCACCAACATCTTGACCAGTAGTTGATTTAACTGCAACTTTAACGGAAGCACCAGCTATTCTTCCAAGAATGCCCAAAGATTGTTTTGCAAGATTTCCTAACTTTGAATCCTTCTTACCTGCAATATCAGCTAATTCATTTGTTAATCCATTTATAATAGCAATTAGGGTTTCCTTCTCAGACTTCATCAGACTAAACTGCCAAGTATTTAACCAAATAGGATAAAACCTTTTACCATGTTGATCACACAACTCATCCTTTAAGGTATTCATTAAAGAAGTTTTTCCTGAGCCCCATTCTCCTTGGATGGCAACGGTAATTGGTGTACTTGTAGTTTCTATAAACTCAACCAAAGCATCTTTGTATTTGTCTATTCCAAATAAATCTGACTGTCCCGCTTTTCGCGGTACGTCAATTACACTTGTAAGTATTTTGCTTTCCATCTATTAATAGTTTGATTCATGAACTAATTGTTATGTTCAAAATTAGAAAGTAAAAGAAACAAAGTGAACTTCAATTTTAGTCAATCATATTATACTAGTAATCTTAATTTTATATTACTATTATATAGTAAGGTAGCTGGTAAAAACAATTAATTGAAATAAAAAAAGGAATGGAAATAGATTCTAAATAGTGTTGATTGTTATATTTTCTGAAGTAAAATAATCTCTATTTCTTCAGTTTTGATATTATTTCCAGTATGTATATAACTTGCCTTTACGGCATTCATTAAGGGCAAGTAGTAGTTTACAGGATAATGAAACTCTATTCCAGATTCTTTGTATTTTTCATACAACTCGATAATTTCAGAATTTCTTTTACAATACAGTAATACTCGAAATAGTTCGCCTATAATAAATGTATTTGTATCCACCTCATTTGTCTCACAAACCAATGAATCAACCAAAGATATAATATGAGCAGTATTATTATTATTTAACTGCTTTGATAGATACAGATAAATAAGATAAGTAGAATAATACCGAGTCAAGGGAAACTTACTATCAAGAATTTCTAAATTAACCTCATTTAAGTCAATAAAACTAACGAGTTCATGGGCTTTTTTTGTTGCCTGCCGCTTTTTGTTTAAATTTGTGTAATTCAGAACTTCCAATGAACTGGCAAAAACAAAATCACGTTTCGACAAAGTCTTATCATTATAGTCAATATGCTTTTTATATTCAGATAATGCTTCAGCGTAATAAACACTAAGAAAATCGGTATCAACTGCTGTTTCGTAGAAATAAAACCTCCCCTGCTCAATCTTAGCTAACTCTGGCAACAATTTCTTTCGGGCAACAGGGTCCTTTCTAAACACATTTTTAAATATATTACTTAAATCCATTTTTTCAAAATCCGATTCAACCCCCTCAATTATAGGTATGAGTTTAAGATATTCGATAATAGTAGCAAAATCATGATTTTTCAATCCAATTTCAAACAACTTAAGACCCATTGCATCTGGAATATAACTTTCATTCAACAGATTCAAATTTGGGCTTTCCTGTTTTCGACAGAAATCCTCCCAGTCACTAAAATTCACATATTCTGAAAGGATATTAAGACTTGTTTTCGAAATAGAAGACCCTTTTACAACAAAATCAAAAAAACGATTCAATGTTGAAGTCGAAATGTTCTCACTTGTTCTATGGAAGATGTCAAGGGACAAATCAGCACAAGATATCATAGTAATATGTCTAGGAGAATATTCCTTTCGTATTAAATCCTTTAATATTTCTATATAGTAAGTTGTCTTCAAATGGCTTATAATTGTC
>JAOZKO010000009.1:5979-21175 GCA_029935325.1 Bacteroidales bacterium | reverse complement strand
ATAGACTTTATTACGTTTAAAATCCTGCCCATATACGATTTTAAACGTTATAACGTCTAATGAGTATTTGAATCTCAAATTGCCTTATGCTTATTTCTTTATGGTACTATTTATGTAAAGGATGCTTTGCCTTGATAAAAAAAAATATCTATTGAGAATTACTAGTACTTTTGTCATGTAAATTATTATTTGTACCGCAAAGATGCTTTTCAAGGTTATTATACTAAATTTTTACAAATTTATTGTTGATAATACTTGTATTTTTTAGGTGCAAAACGCATGTTGATTATTGAATTTTATAAATATAAATAACCTTATTATGAAGAAAATCTTTACTTTTTTAGTTGTAGTATTTATTAGTGCACAGGTTTTTGCACAATACTCACAAAATTTTGACACCCTTACACATGGCACCTATATTGGTGTAAGTGATGCTGCTTGGACCACATGGAGTGGAACAACGGGAAATAGCGAGGATGCTAAAGTTGATAGCAACCAAGCTGCAAGTCCAAACAATTCAATTTACTTTCACTCTACAGCCTCTGGTGGTGGCCCTCAAGATGTTGTTCTTAATTTTGGTGGAGCTTATAATACAGGCAATTTCGAGTTTGCTCAAAAAATGTATATCCCAAACAACAAAGGATCTTATTTTAATTTTCAGGCAGAAACTGTGATTGGTACAACTTGGGCATTGAACTGTAACTTTATCAATGACAGTATGATGTATATTGATGATTCACAAAGCATTCACATTGCTACAAAGTACCCTGTTGCTACTTGGTTTGAGTTTAAGTTAAAGATAAACCTAAATACTAATACCTGGGAGCTTTATATTGATAGTGTTTTAAAAGGAACATGGCAAAATGATGTAAACAAGATTGCCTCTATTGATTACTTCCCAATGTGTAGTTCTAATTATGGTGGAAATAACCAATCAGAATTTTGGATTGATGATGTTTCATACACTCACACGCCTTATACTCTTCCTACAAAAAATGCTGCCGTTGTTTCTGTATTATTTGATGGTGCTGCAATTGCCGGTGGAAATAATTATCCAGTTGTAAGCGTACGTAATTTGGGTACCACCACAATTACTGCTTACGATATTGAAATAGATTATAATGGGCTTCAATATCAAAAAAGTGTTACTAATGTATCTCTAGTTTCTTTAGCTACTGAAACAGTTTTTATAAACAGCTTAGTGCCTGTTGTTGCAAGCGCTACTGCACTTACTGCTACTATTAAAGCTGTAAATGGAACTACTGGTGATGATGATAGTACAGATGATAGCAAAGTGCTTACGTTTGCTCCAATTGTTCCTGCTCTAGGTAAAATGGTGATTGTAGAAGAGGCTACAGGAACATGGTGTGGATGGTGTCCACGTGGAGCTGTTGCTTTGGAATTCTTAGCAAAAGACTATCATGGTTTTGCACAAGGTATTGCTGTACATAATGGTGACCCAATGACGGATGTAATGTATGATACGGGTCTAGGAAACTTAATTTCTGGTTATCCGAGTGCTATGGTAGATAGAGGCAATGATATTAATCCTTCTTCTATTTGGAGCTATGTAAATGACGCATTAACAACTCCTCCTACAGCTTTCTTGGTAAATGGAGCTCAAATTGTTGGTAACAAACTAGATGTTTCTATTACTGTTGATTTCAAAGCTGTAGCTAATAATAATTGGAAATTAGCTTGTGTAGTAGTTGAAGATAGCGTAACAGGAACCACTTCAGCATACAACCAATCCAATTCGTACAGTGGTGGTGGAAGTGGTGATTTAATTATGCCTGATGGTACTAACTGGGCAAACCTGCCTAGTAGCGTTCCTGCTTCCCAGATGGTTTACAATCACGTAGCAAGAGCTATAAGTCCAAGTTTCGAAGGATACAATAATAGCTTCCCTGCAAATGTTGCTATAGGTGATTTGCATACTGTAAATTTTACATTTAACCTTGATCCCACTTGGGACACTTCAAAAGTTCATATCGTTGGTATGTTATTGAAACCTGATGGCTCTATAGATAATGGTTCAAGTACAAGTATTCCTAAAGCTGTTTCCAATGGCTATATTCCTGGTGTAAATGTAGGTGTAACTGAATACTTGACGAAAAGGAGTATGAATTTATATCCAAATCCAACAATGTATAATTTCACTATAGATTTAGCAAATAATTACGCAAAAGTAAATATTGAAATTAGAAATACTTTAGGCCAAATTGTTTTTCAGGAAGATTATATTAATCCAAATACACAACTGCAAATTTCATTGAACGAAAAGCCTGGTATTTACTTTGTAAGCATTATTACAGATAAGGGTATTAAAGAAATTTTCACGATAGTAAAAATGTAAGATTTATTATAGAAAACAATAGACTTTATTACGATTTTAAACGATATAATGTCTAATATATATTTAACTAAAGAGTGATTTGATTTTAAGTCACTCTTTTTTTTTGCTCATGATTTTAATTCGCCAGCCCATTAGACGGGTTCTTATTTGGTATTATTGCTATTAATACTTCGTTGAGTTTTTGTTTCTCGCAAAGACGCCAAGGGTTGATTTTGTGAACATTATACATTATTGCATAAAATCGTAATCGCCTGGCTGTGTGATTTATATAAAATATTAACGGAGTATTAGCTATGACTAACGCTTAAAAATCCAGATACTGCTGATAAAGCGTTTCCACAAAAGCTTTACCATTTCTTGTTAGTTTAGTGCTATCAGCTTTGGAATCAAACTTATATTCAATAATTTTACCTCCCATTAAGTAGGCAAAATTTCCGGTAGGAGTAATCCAGCCAAAACCATTATCATAACCATAGTAGGCAAATTGAGGTGCCTGAGGGTTAAAAACATCTTTACTCCACTGAAACTTATCAAAGGGCATATTTAATTGCGATAGAAGTGTTGCTGCAATATCTGTTTGCGACATAATAGAATCAAAAGTTTTGCCCCGATATTCATCCTTAATTACATCACCGTAAAATAAAAGAGGAATTTTTCTCACCTCCTTTGAATAATATGGGTATTCGTAAGGTGAAGGGTGACTATGGTCAGCAACAAATACAAAAAGTGTATTCTCATACCAATCTTGTTTTTTTGCCTTTTCAATAAAATCGTAAATACAACTATCGGAATAATACACTGAATTTATCATCGCTTTATACTTGCCGCCTTTATCAACGAAGTCGTTAACGGGTTGATCAAAAGGAGAATGAGAGCTTAAAGTAAAAGCTCCAGCAAAGAATGGTTTTGGATACAAATTTATATCTTCCAATAATCTATCATATAAAAACTCATCATGATGGCCTAGACTTCCCGTTGGAATATCACCATCAAAATCTGCTCCTTCGATGATTTCGTCAAAGCCATTATAATAAATATATGCTTTTATATTTCCATAAATAAGCTGACCGCCAAAGTGAAAAGAAGTATGGTAGTCTCTGTTTTTAAAGTCTTCAATAAAGCACGGAAGATTATGGTACTTAGCAGGTTGCTTAATAATAGAGGTTAATGGTGTGGAAGGAAATCCACTAAACACAGCAGAGATTCCCTGATGTGATAACATCCCTGAAGCATAATGGTTTGTAAACAGAAAGCCTTCCTTTGTTAGTTTTGAAAAACCGGGTGTAATATGCAAATCACCACCTAGCTCATCAATAAAATCTCCTGACCAACTTTCGAGAAAAACTAAAACCACATTAGGATTTTCTACCTTAAACAGACTAACTCCTTTTTCTGTAGGATAATCATATAGCTTTTCTACCCTTTGTTTAGCAAGCTCAAGGCTAGTAAATACAAATGGATTAACGTCCATATATTGGGAGTTCTGCAAAATACTGTGAAATAAATTCCAGGAAGTATTTACCGTTGCAGTATTTACAAAATTAGATTTTGAATGATATGATTGACTTTGGGAAACGGGAATCTGCTGAATACTGCCACGCATTGATAAAAATATTAATACAGGCATAGTAAATAGCCATATAATACTGAACCATAGACTAAAAGGCTTCTTCTCTAATTTACATAGTTTGAATTTCTTAAACCCCCAAATCAATACAAAAGAAAGAAATAGTATGGTGAGTAGTCCGGGTATAAGTACTGACAATCGAGCAGAGCGAATTGCTTCGGTGGGGTCTGATAAATACCCAATTGCCTTATAGTTTAGTTTAATTCCCCATTCGTTATAAATGGCAATATTTGAAGATTCAATTATCACCAATAGAATAATCATTATATACGAATATATGCGATTTGCACTTAGAAAAAAATTGATTTGAAATATTGAATAAAAGAAATAAAGAAAAAATGGAATTATCATTAAGTACATTGTTGCTGAATTATCTAGCAGGAAAGAGTAAACAAAAGAAGTTAATATATCGGTAAAGTTATTTTGAATGCTTTTGTCAAAATATACCAAAAAAAACAACACTCGAAATACCTGAACTATCAGAAAGAAGAAAAGGTATTGCTTAAAGAAATTGCGAATTATCACCTTGCTTATCATATTTCAGTACTTTGCATATAGTTTAAGCGTTTATATATACCATCTTCAATAATTAACTCTGAATGTGTTCCTTGTTCAACAATTCTACCTTTATCCATCACAATTATTTCGTCAGCATCCTGTATTGTAGAAAGTCGATGTGCAATAACTATTGATGTTCGATTAACCATTAATCTTTGCAGAGCGTCCTGTACCAGTTTTTCACTTTCGGTATCAAGTGCAGATGTAGCTTCATCAAGGATAAGTATTGGAGGGTTTTTAAGAATTGCTCTAGCAATGGTGAGCCTTTGTCTTTGTCCACCAGATAGTTTGCCACCTCTGTCACCAATGGATGTATTATATCCGTCGGGCAATTCCATAATAAAATTATGCGCATTTGCAGCCTTTGCCGCTTCTATCATATCCTTATCAGACTTAGTTTCAGAACCAAATTTAATATTTGCACCTACAGTATCATTAAATAGTATTGCCTCCTGAGTTACTATACCCATAAGCTGTCGTAAGTCAGCAATTTTCAACTCCTTTATATTAACGCCATCAATAAGAATTTCGCCACCATCAATATCGTAAAATCTTGGTAGTAAATCAGCCATAGTAGTTTTGCCAGCACCAGATGATCCTACAAGAGCAATCATTTTACCCTTTTTAATTTTAAGATCAATATTTTGCAATACCCAATCGTCCTCATATTTAAAACTAATACCTTTATAATGAATTTCGCCTTCGAATGAAGACTTTCTCTGTGGATTTTCAATTTCTGTAATCACTTCCTCTGCATCAATAAAATCAAAGATTCTTTCAGCAGAAGCAAGACCTTTTTGTATTCTCTGGTAGCCTGTTGAAATAGCTTTTATTGAAGGTATTAGCTGAGAAAATAACAGTATAAAAAATATAAACTTTTCACCATCTAAACTATCAGTAGGATCGAGCACCAATCTGCCGCCATACCAAAGTATTATGGAAACCACAAGCATACCAAAAAATTCGCTAATGGGAGCAGACATATCCCCTCTACGCATAACAGATGTGGCAACTGCCTTATATTCATTGTTTAATGCACCAAATTTTTTAGTTACTGTTTTCTGGGCGTTAAATCCTTTAATTATTCTCAAGCCAGATAAACCTTCGTCTAATGAAGATAAAATCAAACCCATTAGTTTTTGTGCTATTCTCGATTCTTGGCGTAATAATTTGCCAAGGTAACCAATAATTATTACTGATATGGGAAGCACGACAAACATTAGGAGTGTCAATTGGTAATTTGTAAGGAAGAGAATTGTAATAAATATAATAAGCGTAAATGTATGCTGAAAAAGTAATTCCAAAGAGCCAATAATTGTCCACTCTATATCCTGCACATCATTGGCAGCCCTTGATATAATATCTCCTTTTTTCACCTTTGTAAAATATGATAATGGAAGTATTACTATTTTATTGAAAATCAGATTACGCAAATCGCTAATTACTCCATTTCGCATGGGAGCAATTGACCACATTGCCATATACCTGAAGAAATTTTTGAATAGAAAAAGTATTGCTGTAATAATTGAAATATATATTAAAACTTTCTCTGGGCCAAAGGTTTGTATAGTTAAACTCATTTGGTAATATATATACTCAACAACTCCTTCTTTCGTGAATTCCAATATAGTAGGTGTATCCACTAGACTTTCCATTCCAAATATAAATTTCAAAAATGGAATAATCATTCCCAGAGAAAAAACGGAGAATATTATGGTAAGTAAGTTAAAGATAATGTTTAATATTACATATCCCTTATATTCTCTTACTAAGCCTAATAGTCTTTTAAAATTCTTCATAAATATATTAATATGCCTATAATTGCAAAAAAGCAAAATTACTAATCTATTCTAATGCTTTTATTTAAAATTTATTATGTTTTAATGTTCTTTGTTTCTTGCACTGTTATTAACTCTATACCTCAACTCAAAACCGATAATTTTTATATTCGCCAAGGCGGTAATTGGTTACTTTCTCGAGAAAGTATAAAAATGTATTTTTAAAGTTCATTTTCCGAATGGTGGGGTCAAAGTCAAATTCCCAATTCATCTTATCTATTCTTTCCTGAATGTATTTTGGGTGAGTCCCTTCAAAGTTTGATAATGAATCGATATTTGAATAATCAAATTGATTGGAATTTCCGACTTTTTTTTCTACCCACTGGTCATCATGCCACATTTTATTAAAACTCTGCTGTTTGTCTTGCTGCTTTTCCGGGCTTTTTACCCAACCATAGTGGTAAATATATGCATCAATTAATTTTACCTTTAGCTTATTGTCATTTAGTCTAAATCCCTGAGCATCACGATATGAGCGAATTGACTTATTGTTCTTAATAATTCTGATTTCCCTACGATACCATCGTCTTGAGTTGCCAACAAAATTATAGGAGCCATAAAAATGCAAATACTTAAAAAGCAAACCATCTATTTCTGTATTGCCTTTGTTTTCTTCCATGGCTTGCTTTATTGTGCCAATATACTTCTCATGAATACATTCATCGGCTTGAATATAAATAGCCCAATCGCTATCTTCAGAAATAGCATCAAATGCTTTATTTGTTTCAATGGCAAGAACTTTGCCTCCCTCACGCAAATTGTCATCCCAAATGGTTTCTATTATTTTAATTTTCGGAGAATTAATAGACTTTATAAGCTCCAAAGTATCGTCAGTAGAATTACCAACGGCAACCACTACCTCATCACATAAAGGCAGAATAGATTCTATTGCCTCTACAATAGGGTAATCATAATTTATTGCATTTCTAACTATGGTAAAACCACTTACCTTCATTTGAAAAATTTTAATTAGAGTTTGTATAAGTTGTTATATGATTAGTGCAAAGCTACTTCTTTTTCTTATTCAAAACAACTCTAAAGGTACTCCCTTGACCAATAGTGGATTGTTTAACAAAAACTTTCCCTTTATGATAATCTTCAATTATTCGTTTTGATAAAGACAAGCCGAGACCCCATCCTCTCGCTTTGGTAGAATAACCTGGATTAAAAATGGTTTTCTGTTGGGTTTTTGGAATGCCTTTGCCAGTATCATTAATGTCTATTATTATGCCTTTTTCGTTTTGATCAATATTAATATTTATGTTACCACTTTCGGGACCAATGGCATCAACTGCATTTCGAATCAAATTCTCAAACACCCAAATAATCAAATGTTTATTAACATCAACCAAATACACTTCTGAAAGTTCATTTTTAAGACTAATCTCGATTTTCTTAGGAGCTCTTCGGGTCATATAATCTACAACGCTTTTTACAATTATAATTATATTGTCTTCCTTAAGCTCTGGAATAGAGCCAATTTTAGAGAACCGTTCTGAAACAAGTTTCAATCGGTCAATATCTTTATTCATTTCCACAAATGCCTGCTCCTTTGGATAGTTCATTTTCATCACCTCAATCCAACCCATAAGCGAAGTAATAGGGGTGCCTAGTTGATGAGCTGTTTCCTTTGCCATTCCTGCCCATACTTTGCTTTGCTCCGATTTTCTGGATATGGAGAACAGCACATATGAGATAATTAGAAACAATCCGATTACTGAAAGAAGCACTGCTGGGAAATATCTCATTTGTGTTAAAAGGAAAGAGTCCTCATAAAAAATATAGTTCTTCCCTTTATTTGGTAAATTTACAATTATTGGTGTTTTATTATCCTCCATATGGGCTATTGCATCAGCAAGTTTAACGGAGTCCAAAACTATAGTAGAGTCTAAATCACCACCAAATGCAACGACTTTAGTCCTTGTGCTATCGGTTACAATTACTGGCGCTGAAGAACTATTATTTACAATCTCATCTAAAAAAGAAAGGGTAAGATCGTCTAGAGTGCTCTTTAATCGGTAATAAGTGTTCGAATTTCGGTAATAGATATAATTGAACTGATCTTCGTAATATGGAACAATAATGGGAGGATATAAAGTGAATTTTTCAGATTCATCGGGCTTAAGCACTTGAAGCTGCTCATAGTCAGAATCAAGGTTTTTACGAGCGGTAATATTTCCTTCTTCATCAGTTACTATTACCGGAATATCTTTATTCCCAGAAATAACACCGGTAAAAAATTCAATATCATCATTATTATTTGCAAATATTAATTTTTTAGTGGCTTCGCTCCATAGATATACATAGCGCTTTTCTTTAAGTCTTAGATTCTCGAAAAGCTTTTCGGTATAATTTACAAGATTTGCTTTGCGACTTATGGCATTTGCCCATAACTCCACTTGAATTCTCTCATTTTCAGCAAGTCTTCTAATAAAGCCATTTGTGTACCATAGCGAAACAACTACAATTACAGATGCAAATGCAAGCAAAAAAAACTTCCAGCTTCGCTTTTTAGAATAAATATTCATTGGTTAATTCTCTAGGGCTTTAATGTTTTAAAGTATTTACTATTAAAGATTTACTGTTGTAAGAATTATATCCAGCGCCTCCTTCTAAAGTAAAATAATAACGCAAAGATAATGAGAAACATTGCCCCTCCTAGTAAAATAAATGCTAGTGGATTATTTTTCATAGGTAAATCTACGTTCATCCCAAATAATCCTGTGATAAACGTTAAAGGAAGCAATACTGCCGAAAATACAGTAAGTACATTAATTATTTCATTGGTTTTATTAGTCTGTAACGAATCAAATGTTAGAGATAAACCCTGAATAAGTTCTTGATAATCCTCAATAGAGTCCCACATCTTTTGATATGAATCTAATATATTACCCCAATAATCTTCCAAACCTGGAGTAAAACCACGTATAACACCAGATTCAAATTTTTGGAAAAGTCGAATTTGTGGCTTGAAGGCTGTATTTAGTAAAATTAAATTCTTGCGAGTAACGCTAATTCGCTCAATAGTTCTTTCAGCTTTTTTGTCAAACATTTCGAGACTAATATGCTCTAAACTATCTTCAATCATCTTGAATAGCTTCAAACTTTCTTTTATTAGCGATTCTAATATGGAATATAGTAGCACATCCGAAGTGTTTGGAAGTTCGTCGATATCAATATCTGCAGTTTCCTTTGTTTTGGAAAAAAGGCTACGAATTACCCAATGTGTTCCAAGTGTAATTACATAATCTGGACCCCAGAAAATCTTAACCTCCTTGGTTTTAACAAACTTTACTGCTTTATCAAAATAAGGGAAATGAAGAATTATAAACCTATAATCATCATAGATATCAATCTTAGGTCGCTGAACTTTCGATTGGCAATCCTCAATATCAAGTGGGTGAAAATTAAAACTATTACGCAAATAATCCATATTTTCGTCACTGGCTACAGGTATATGTATCCAACGCAATTTCCCTACTTTTAACTGATCTATCATTTGCAAATATGATTAATAGGCTTTATATTATAATACCAATTGATGTTAATCGCAAAAATATTAAAAAAGTTACGTTTTTAGGACGTTTTTGAAATAATAATTAGCCTTTTTACGTTTTATACTTTATTTTAGTAATTTTGAAGCAGAAAATTTAACCCAATATTATGAACTTGAATATTGTAAAAGTCCTAATTGTATTAGTCTTACTTTCTTTATTAAACTCTTGTGGTGATAGCATTAAAGCCCCAGAAATTAAGGAAATGAATTCAACTAAAAGTATTGAGCTGCCTAAAAAGCTTAGCTACTCATACTATTTACCTAGCGATTCTACAAATATTAAAGCAATTATCATAATTATGGATCCCCATGGCAAACCAAACTTAGTAATGGACTCCATGCATCATATTGCTGATGATAATCAAATTGCACTATTGGGACTTAGTGAAATTAAAAATGGGATTAGTAATCATCAATTAATAATAGAAAGAGACCTTAAAGATTTTACTGCTGAGAAAAATATTATTCAGCCAAAGATTTATTTATTAGGATTTTCGGGAGCAGCTCGGATGGCTGTATTGTATGCCCAGCGAAATAGAATTGATGGATTAATGATTTGCGGAGCAGGAATGCGAAGACAAAATCAACTTCCATTTCCAGCAGTGCTAATGGCTGGAATGGGAGACTTTAATTTTATGGAACAGTTTTATGGACCTAATAATCCTAAAATATTTCAAAAAAATATTATTGCTCTTCACTATAGAGGAAAACATGCTTGGCCACCAATTGAGATTATGAATGAAGCAATTGAATTTATACTTGCTAGAGGAACTGTATCTTCGGACGCTATTGCTCAAAATTTTCAGAATAAATCCAAGGAATACCTTGCTCAAAAGGAGTATTATTTAAGCTTTAAATCCATGGAGGTAGCCTATAAGTTAAGCAGTGTTGAACATCAAGAAACAAGAAAAAATGATTTGATAAAATTAAGTAATAAGTATAGCGTAAAGACATACTTCTCTAGACTCGAGCTGCATATGGAGGGTGAGCAAAAGAGATATCAAATGCTTACTGCCTCCTTGGAAGTACAGGATATGGTTTGGTGGAACAATCAGATAAATTTCATGGAGAATAAAAGCAATGGCAAAAGAAATCTTCTTGAGGCCGATAGCTATTCTCGAACTATGGCATACCTTGGAATTTTGATGTATTCTAGGTTAAATGCTGGTATTGCAGGTCGTGGACAATATATATTAATTCCTAAGTATTTAGAGATTTACCAAAGAATAGAGCCTCAGAATCCTGATTTATACTTTTTCAAGGCCGTATATGCTTATACGCAAAGTAAGGAAGCCGATGCATTGAATTTTTTAAGAAAAGCTAAGGATTTGGGTTTTACTGATGATGTTAAAATCAGAACATTTTTTGCTCAGGATTTTATAAATAAATTAAATTCTTAGGTTCTATGCTAGCTAAAAGTCAGGCCATAGTATTAAGAACATATAAATACTCAGAAACGAGTATTATTGCAAAAATGTACACTAAAGATTACGGTCTGCTTTCGTTTATTGTTCACGGAGTTAGAAAGCGAAAATCCAAATATCCTGCTTCTTTTTTTCAAGCTATGCAAATAGTTAATTTGGAGATTAATTATAAGGAGAAGTCTAATTTACATAATATTAAAGAAATATCATTAGCGGCAGGTCTTCATAATATTCAAACCAATTTGGTAAGATCAAGCATCTCACTTTTTTTGGCAGAGGTATTATTTAAAACCATTCAAGAGGAGGAGGCTAATACAAATTTGTTTGAATTTATTACCAATAGCATTGCTTTTTTGGAAGAGGCAGATGAGAAAAACATTACAAACTTCCATCTTGTATTCCTGCTGCAATTAAGCCAACATTTAGGGTTTTATCCAAAGAATAATTATGAGCAAAATCGGAGCAACTTCAATATGTTATCAGGAGAATTTGATTCAAAGTTTTTTGGCAATAAGCAATTAGCTGATTATTATTTTGATGATAATATGAGCTCAATATTTCATAAATTACTTAATGCTAATTATTCCAATATGAATAATGAGGCATTGAGCTCACAAGCCAGGCGGCAGATGCTAAATAATATTATTGGTTTCTTTCAAATTCAGCTTCCAGAAATGGGAAATATTCAGAGTTTGGAGGTTTTGGAAACTGTTTTTTCTTAAAACCCTATTAATGTAATTAATACTCCGTTAATGTTTTATATAAATCATATAGTCAGGCGATTACGGCTTTATGCAATAATGTATAATATTCATAAAATCAACACTTTGCGTCTTTGCGAGAAACAAAAACTCAACGAACTATTGTTTATAAAGTCGAATGATAAAAAAACACAAACCATAATAGCATTTTTTTTCATAAGCTCTGATTTGCTGTAAGTTAATTAGTTTAGGCTTTATAGGACTTTGTAGCTATCTTTTTGGCTAGGCCTAAATCAATAAAAGAAGTTATAGTATCATATTGTTATTTCCGTAACTTTGCTAAATGATAAAGCTCTTACGTCATGAGGAAATAAATTTCAAGCTCTGGGATAAATGCATCGATAATTCAATCAATGGTTATATTTATGCCTATTCGTGGTATTTGAATATTGTTGCTGGCGAATGGGATGCCTTAGTTGAAGATGATTATATTAGAGTTTTTCCATTACCCTTTCGCAAAAAGTTTGGACTTAAATACGTTTACCAACCTCCTTTTACCCAACAGTTAGGATTGTTTTCTAGTGTTTTACAGGGATTTTCGAAGCTTCATGAGTTCATCCTTGCCATTCCTAAGGAATATAGATTGGCGGAGATAAATCTCAATAAATACTACCTACCTCTTGAACGAAAGGCTTACTCCCTTGTTGAGAATGTGAATTTGGAATTGGACCTAGCAATTGATTATGAACAAATTTATGGTCGCTATTCTAAAAACCTAAAACGGAATCTCAAAAAAGCCGATTTATTTGAATTACAAATAACGGAACACATTAAACCCGAAGAACTTATTAAGCTCTTTAAAGAAAATAAAGGCGAGACTATTAAGGTATATTCTGATGAAGATTATGTGAGATTAGGTAGATTAATGTATATGCTTCTGCACAAAGGACGAGCAAGTATTCAGGGGGTTTTGTCTAAAGAAAATAATTTATTAGGGGCTGCACTTTTATTACGGGATAATAATCGTCATATATTTCTATTTTCCGGATTGAGCCCCATTGGCAAAGAACAATTAGCTATGCCGTTTCTTATTAACCAGTTTATTAAAAAACATAGCAATACCGAAAAAGTATTCGATTTTGAAGGTTCAAATATTTCCTCATTAGCACGCTTTTATAAGAGCTTTGGTGCTGCAGAGTATAAATATTATGGATTGAGATTGTATCAGCTACCATTCCCCTTTAAACCCTTATTGAGTTTGTATAAAAAGCTTAAGGTATAGAGGAAAAGGAGAGTGTTTGAGAGCGCGAGAGCTTGAGAAGTTGAGAAGTTGCGCTGTGTGTGAAGCCTTCGCTATGTCCGCTAAACAAATGAGCGAAGCCTTCACTTTTGGGCTGGGAGATTGTTGAAGTTGAGTAGTTAAGGTTCTTTACACTTTAGCCATTGAATTTTAGCCTTTATCCTTTTAATGCGAAAAAAGAGAGCAAGTGAGCGAGAGAATTTGAGAGTGCAGCAGGCTAACAGAATATTTGATATTATTAAATAATATTCAATACTATCTTTTTATTTATAAGGAAATATTTTCGTGCTTAATAAATTGCTCATAAATACACGTTTTTTTAGCGATTTATAAAATAACCCTTGCTCTTTTATTAGTAGAAAACAGTATAATACACACTTATTCATGGCGTTAGGTGTTTTTCAGCAGACCCTAAGTATTGAAATACAAAGTCATTAATAAATTGTAGAAAAAACATTATAACTTAAATTTGTTAAATAACAATAGATTCTTATTTTTGGGGATTATTTCGTAACAAGAAAATTGTATTAATTATTTAAATATATCAAAATGGATAAAAGAACTATCGTTGCAATGCCCGGAGACGGAATTGGAAAAGTTGTATTAGATGAAACAATTAGAGTATTAGCGGCTGCAGGATTTGAAGCAGACTATGTTGAAGGAGATATTGGATGGGAATTCTGGAGAGCAGAGGGAAATCCACTACCTCAACGAACAATTGATTTATTAGCGAAGCATAAAATTGCTCTATTTGGTGCCATTACTTCCAAGCCAAAAGATGAAGCTTTTGATGAGTTGGCTCCTGAATTAAAGGAAAAAGGATTGGTTTATTCTAGTCCAATTGTAGGGTTACGTCAGCATTTCAAATTAGATATTTGTGCTCGCCCATGTAAAACATATGTTGGAAACCCACTAAACTTTATCCGCAGAGCTGCAGATGGAGGAGTTGAAGAGCCAGAAGTTGATGCTGTAATATTCCGTCAAAACACTGAAGGACTATATGGTGGTGTTGAGTGGACTGATCCTGAGCAACAGGTTTATGATGCATTTATGACTCATCCTAAATTTAAGAAAAATTTTGGTGATGTGCCTAAAGATGAGGTGTCAATCTCTACACGTATATTTAGCAAAAACGCTACTGAGCGTATTCTTCGTGCAGCTTTTGAGCATGCTAAAGAGTATAATTATCCTTCAGTAACACTTTGCGAGAAGCCAAACGTTATTCGTGAAACATCAGGAATGATGTATAAAATGGCTCTAAAAATGCAAGCTGATGAATATCCAAATATCGACCTTTGGAATACAAATATTGATGCTCAAATGATGTGGCTAACCAAAAACCCTGAGAACTATGGTGTTATAGTAGCAGGAAATATGTTTGGTGATATTATTAGCGATGGTTTTGCTGGACTAATTGGTGGTCTTGGCTTTGCTTGCTCTGCACAAATGAGTTCAGATGGTATAGCAGTTTTTGAGCCTACTCACGGTTCTGCACCAAAATATGCCGATTATGATACAAGCATTGTTAATCCAATTGCTATGGTAGAATCAGCATGTATGATGCTTGACTATATTGATGAGAAAGAAATTTCAGCAAAAATACGAAAAGCAGTAGCTGAAGTAATCAACGAAGGTGAAACTCGTACCTACGATATGATGAAAATGACCGGCAAACCTGATGTTGTAGCCAAAGGAGCTGCTTCTACTCAGGATATGGCAGATGCTATTATTGCCAAGCTTTAGGTAGAGGAAAGAGGAGAGAGGAGAGAGGAGAGAGGAAGGAGGAGAGAGGAAGGAAATTAGAAAAGGTCAACTTGAATATTTGTTATGGGAGAA
>JAOZKO010000009.1:0-5879 GCA_029935325.1 Bacteroidales bacterium | reverse complement strand
GAGGAGAGAGGAAGGAAATTAGAAAAGGTCAACTTGAATATTTGTTATGGGAGAAAAGTATAGAAGCAAACAGGAAATTTTGGAGGATAGACTAATTGATTTTGGTTTAGAAGTCAACTATTTACTTGAAAAATTGCCAAACACTTACCTTGGTAAGAATATTGCTGGGCAAATCACAAGGTCAAGTACTTCTCCTGCATTAAATTACGGAGAAGCTCAGGCAGCTTCATCTACTCGTGATTATATTCATAAAATGCGAATTGGACTAAAGGAACTGCGTGAAACATTTGTTGGTATAAAATTTATTGAAAGAGGAAAATTAGTAAATGACTTTGATTTAATTCAGAAGATTAAAACTGAAGCCAATGAATTAATATCCATATATATTTCAAGTATTAATTCTGCTAAGAAAAATTTATGAATCACTCTATAAAACATAAGTATTTGTCAATTACGCCTTTCCTCTATCCTTATCTGAGCGAAGCGAAGATAAATTCCTCTCTCCTCTTTTCCTCTTTCCTCTCATTCACCAAAGCTTTCGTGGAAGTGAACTCCTTTACCCCAATTAAAACAAAGATATTAACTATTTAATACTGCAAATATGACAAACGAATTGAAAGCTCTTTGGGGCGTCGAATTAAACTGGATTAAAAACGAAACATTAAGAAAGCAAACAGCTGCAACATGGGAATTAGCTCTTGAGCGTTCTGTTTTAAAAGCTGAGGACTTAAACCGCATCCCATTTACTCTGCTTTGTGGACCTGATTTGAAAGTAACATTTATGGATCATAAGCGAAGCGTAGTGCATATTGCCCGCGATGCAGGAAACAAAATTAATGATATGTACCATGGTGAATTAACTTGCGATATGGATGTACTTATTGCAGGTGCAATTCTTGCCGATGTGGGTAAATTGCTTGAGTATGAACTTGATGCAAACGGAAAAGCCATTCAAGGAAATTATGGTAAATACGTTCGTCATCCCTTTAGCGGAGTAAGTATTGCCGAGCAATGTGGTGTTCCGGCAGCCGTCTGTCATATTATTGCAGCACATGCTGGCGAAGGAAATATGATAAAGCGTACCACCGAAGCCTATGTAGTGCATCATGCTGATTTTATGACCTTTTTACCATTTAAAGAAAGATTAGAAGTATAATTTTATGCAAATATTAATAGGGGCATCAGCACCAGTATTAATTATTCTGTTTTATATTTATTATCGGGATAAATATGAGAAAGAGCCAATATCATTGCTTATTAAAGCATTGGTATTAGGAATGCTAACAGTAATTCCTGTAATAGGTCTTGAGATGCTTTTAAGAATGTTTTTGCCTTATTTTGAATTCTCTAATCGTGCGCATGCTTTTTACCGTGCAGTGATAGTGGCTGGGTTTTCAGAGGAATTATTGAAATTTATAGCTTTCTATCTTTTAATATGGAAAAGCAAAGAATATAATGAGCGCTTTGACGGAATAGTATATGCTGTTTTTGTAAGTCTTGGCTTTGCTTGGATCGAGAATATTAAATATCTGATTTCATTTGGACCAGAAATAGCTTTAATGAGAGGAGTTTTATCTGTTCCTGCTCATGCTCTTTTTGGTGTTACTATGGGATACTATTTTTCTCTTTCCAAATTTAGTAAAAGCAAAAGTGCCAAAAAGATTTTCTTTTCCTATGCATTGATTTTCCCGATTGTTTTGCACGGAGCTTACGACTTTATTCTAATGGCCAACGAACCCTTGGGAATGTTAGCCTTTATACCTTTTATTATTTATCTATGGATTACGGGTTTTAAACGTATGAAATACCTTTCCAATCAATCGAAATTTAAACCTTAAAAATATACAAATGACTATTATTGAAAAAATATTTGCCCAACATGGCAATAGCAACAGCGTAAAACCTGGACAAATTGTAGATATCGAAATAGATGCTAGAGTAGCTCGTGATTTTGGCGGTGCTAATGTGGTGAAAAATCTTATTAACAATGGATTAACTATTAAGGATACTAGTAAAACATACTTCACTTTTGATACAAATCCTGGTGGATCAGATCAGAAATACGCAGCAAATCAGCATTACTGCCGAATGTTTGCCCGCGAAAATGATATAGAGGTTTTTGATATCGATACAGGAATTGGAACCCACCAAGCTATTGAAAGAGGATTGGTACAACCTGGAGGTACTTTTGTTTCTACAGATTCTCATGCTAATATCACCGGTGCAATTGGTGCCTTTGGTCAAGGAATGGGCGATCAGGATATTGCAGCAGTATGGGCAAAGGGTAAAGCCTGGTTTAAAGTGCCTGAATCGGCAATATTGAACCTACACGGTAAGAGACCTAAAAATATTTCAGCTAAAGATGTGGTGCTTAATTTATTAAATATTTTTGGTGCAAATAAACTACTTGGTAAAGCAGTAGAAATTTATGGTGATGATGTTGATAATTTTACTCTAGACGAAAGAATTACTATCTCATCAATGGCCACTGAAATGGGTGCTATTATTTTGCTTTTTACTCCCAATGATACTATATATCGTATATTAGAAGAACTTAGCGGAAAGAAATCTCCAAAGATTTTTGCTGATGCTGATGCTGTTTATGCAGAATCCTATGATGTTGATATGACTAAGTTTGTACCAATGGTAGCATTACCTGGGCATCCTCATAACGATACTACTTTGGAGAGTGTAAAGAGAACTAAAATTGATTCTGCATTTATAGGAAGCTGCACCAATGGGCGTATGGAGGATATGCGTATTACTGCTGAAATTCTTAAAGGAAGAAAGGTTCCAAAAGGAGTGATACTTAAAATTGTTCCGTCAACAGATGTGATTTGGCAGCAATGCCTTGATGAAGGATTAATTAAGATATTTAAAGATGCAGGAGCTCTAGTATCTAATGCAGGTTGTGCCGGTTGTGCTGCTGGTCAGGTTGGGCAAAACGGACCAGAGGAGATAACTATTTCAACAGGAAATAGAAACTTTAGAGGCAAACAAGGAAAAGGAGAGGTTTATTTGGCATCACCAGCTACAGTTGCACTTTCAGCCATTGCTGGTTATATTACCGATGAAATGATTGAAAACGATGTGCCTGTTGAGTTTGAAAATAAAGGCCTAAGACTTAAGTCTAAAGATATTGCTGCTCAAGAAAGTAATGATAAAGCACTTATTGTTGAAGGAAGAGCTTGGTTGATAATGCAGGATGATATTGATACAGATATGATTTTTCACAATCGCTACCTTGCAATTACCGACATTAACGAAATGGGACAATATGCTTTTGATAATCTTGAAGGTTATGAAAATTATTCCAAAGAAACCCAAGAGAATGATATTATCATTACTGGTAAAAACTTTGGAGCAGGAAGCTCTCGCCAGCAGGCTGTGGATTGTTTTAAGGCCTTAAAAAATGCTTGTATTTTGGCAGAAAGCTATGGAGCAATTTATGAGCGAAATGCCATAAATGCTGCAATGCCTATTTTAACTTATTCACCAGAAATGATTGCTGAGCTTGGATTAAAAAACCTTGATATAGTTATAGTTGACTTTATGAAAGGAGAAATAACTAATAAAGCTACTGGTAAAACCTTTGCGATTAATCCTTTCTACGATGTGCAGAAGGAGATTTATTTGAATGATGGTTTATTGTAATGCATCTTAATTGAATCGTTATGCCACAAATGCACAAATTATTTATTGGTGTATTTGTGGCATTTTTTGCTAAACAAAGTTCCCTATATCAGAACTTTTGTATATCTTTGCAGAGTGAGAATAATATCAAAAAGGACATTACGTGAATTTTGGGAGAAACATGCTGATTCAGAACAGCAGATTCTTAGTTGGTATAAAGATTTTCAGAATGGTAATTATATGTCAACTAAGGATATTTTGGACGATTACTCAACATGTAGATCTATTGGGTCAAATAGATATGTTTTCAAGATAAAGGGTAATAATTACCGTTTGATTGTTAAAGTAAATTTCGAACTAAAAACGGCGTGGATTCGTTTTATTGGAACTCATAGTGAATACGATAAAATAGACACATTAAAAATATAGATTATGGAATGGAAAGTTGTTAAAACGGAAAAAGCATATCAGTTAGCTTTGAATCGACTTGAATTAATTTTTGATTCTAAAGCTTCGGATTCTACTTTTGCAGAGGCCGAACTATTGGTGCTACTGATTGAAAAGTATGAGCAGGAAACTGAGCCTGCATTTGCTACATTGGATCCAATAGAAGTGATAAAATTCAAAATGGAGCAGAATAACATGAGAAATAAAGATTTAGCTCAAATTTTAGGAAGTAAAAGTAAGTCTTCTGAAATATTAAATAGAAAACGTAGGTTGACTTTAAGTATGATACGAAAAATTACCACAGCACTTGGGCTATCTGCTGAATTGCTTATTGGGGATTATGAATTAGCTAAATAATCAACAAATAATTATCTATAAAATCACTTCATCAACCATTACAATTTTATACACCTTATCATTTCTACGTACAAGTGTATCTGTTTTCATGGAAAATAAATCTCCTTTTTCCACCTTCGGTACTGGCGTTAAATCCAATCTCATTTCATCAATCTCTCCTTCATAAACTCCTGTTGTTTCTCCTTGGATATAGTACTTATCACCAACCTCTAGCTCATGGCTTTCCATCTTGATTTCTGCCACATTAAGCTTCGAAAAATAATTAGTAACCTTACCCACATACATTTTGCGTTGTGTAGCTTGTGAACCGTATATTTCGGTCCATTCTCCCGTTTTGCGCCCAAGATAATATCCATCCCAGAAACCACGATTATAAACACTAGCTAGTCGAGCATTCCATTTGGTAATATTTTCTTTAGTAAATTCTCCAGCAAAATATGCATTTACTGCCTCGCGATAAACCTGGGTAACAATTTTTACATATTCCGGATTTCTGCCTCTGCCCTCAACCTTTAATACCCGAATACCTGCATAGAGCATTTTATCTACAAAATCTACAGTTTTCAAATCCTCAGGTGACATAATATACTCTTGGTCAATCTCGAATTTAATATCGCTTTCCTTATCCTTAAGCTCGTACTTCCTTCTGCAAGGTTGCAGACAGGCACCACGATTTGCTGACGAATTCATAGTATCAAGGCTCATATAGCATTTGCCCGAAACAGCCATGCACAATGCACCGTGGGCGAAAATCTCAATCTCAACTAGTTTCCCACTTGGGCCTTTTATTTGCTCTCGCTCAATGGTATCCACAATCTCTTTTACCTGAGTAAGATTAAGCTCTCTAGCAGTAACCATCACATCTGCAAAATGAGCAAAAAACTTTACAGCCTCAATATTGGTAACATTACTTTGGGTGGAAATATGCACTTCAACTCCTTGGGAATACGCATATTGAATAACAGAAACATCAGAAGCAATAATTGCGGTAACTCCGTATTGTTTAGCCGCGTCAACAATTGCACGCATATCTTCTAACTCTTGATCATAAATTACTGTATTCAAAGTAATATACGTACGCACCTTATGTTCTTCGCAAATATCTACTATTTTCTTTAGATCCTCAGTGGTAAAATTCTTGGAAGACTTGGAGCGCATATTCAAATTTCCTATTCCAAAATACACTGAATCTGCTCCGCCTTGAATAGCCGCCATTAGCATCTCATATGAGCCTACTGGTGACATTATTTCTATATCGTTTGCTGTTATTGCCATTTATTAAAAATTATTTTTGGGCTGCAAAAGTACGTTTTATTGTTAAATGGAGATGTGATATTTGTTTGTATACTAAGCCGTGATAGAATTTTGGATTTAGTAAATAGCATATTTTGCACCTAGTCGATGCGGGATTTCTTTGCATAGCCTACGTTACGGAAATAAAT
>JAOZKO010000135.1 GCA_029935325.1 Bacteroidales bacterium | reverse complement strand
AGTGGACAAAAGTCACCAAAGTACCATGTAGTATAACTATATTTTAGGGATTCGTTTCAAAATATCAATCAAATGATCCCAGAACATTTGTGCTGTATCAATTTTTATTCTCTCGTCAGGCGAATGAGCACCTTTAATAGTTGGTCCAAAAGAAACCATATCCATTCCAGGGTATTTCTCACCAATTAATCCGCATTCCAACCCAGCATGTATAGCTAATACCTTTGGTTCTTTCTTAAACAAATCAATATACGATGCTTTAGAGATTTCTAATATTTCACTATCTGGATTTGGAGCCCAACCTGGGTAACCATCAGTATGACGCACATTAGCTCCAATCATATTGAAATTAGAAGCAACCATATTGCAAGCATCATCCAAAGCAGAGGCTACAGAACTTCTTTGGCTAGTTGTGAAAATAATCTTTCCCTCCTTTAGCTTTATGGATGCAAGGTTTGTTGATGTTTCCACAAAATCGTCAATATCCTGCGACCATGCTAATACTCCATGTGGACAGGCATATATTGCTTGGATTATTTTGTCAAAATCTTTATTAGAAATCACCTTATTATCAGCATCGGTTTCGCTTATATCAACTTTTAATCTTAGCTCAGTTTTATGATATTCGGCTTTAAAAATGTTTTCAAAATCGATGACCAAAGTTTTTAAACCATCAATCTTATCAGCGCTTATAAATACTACTGCATATGCTTCGCGAGCAATGGCATTCCTAAGGTTACCGCCATCAATATATTGTAAGTTTATCTCAAATTTCTGCTTAGCTTCAAATAGGATTCTGTTAAGAAGCTTATTAGCATTGCCATAGCCTTTCTGAATATCATCACCACTATGTCCGCCATTTAATCCAGAGATACTAATCCGCATTGCAACTTTATTATTTACAGTATCATAATTAATTGGTAATTCGGCTAAAGTATCGCGCCCTCCGGCACAACCAATAAAAATTTCTCCTTCGTCTTCAGAATCTAGATTTAAAAGAATTCTTCCTTTAAGTAAATCCTTAGAAAGTCCAAATGCACCTGTCAAACCAGTTTCTTCGTCCATTGTAAACAAAGCTTCAATAGGAGGGTGGGCAATTTCGTCAGATTCTAGAATTGCTAGTGAAGCAGCAATGCCAATTCCATCATCAGCTCCTAATGTTGTGCCAATAGCTTTTACCCATTCTCCAGCAATTTGAGTCTGGATTGCATCTTTGTCAAAATCAAATTCTATATCACTATTTTTTTCGCAAACCATATCCATATGGCTTTGTAGAACAACGGTTTTGTGAGCTTCCATACCTTGTGTTCCGCCTTTACGAATTACCACATTGCCAACAGCGTCAACAATTGTTTCTAATTCGAATTTCTCTCCAAATTTCACTAAATACTCTATGATTTGTTCTTCTTTTTTTGAAGGACGAGGAACTTGAGTAATCTCATAAAAGTAATGCCACATCCGGCTGGGTTGTAAACCTAAAATATCTTTATTCATAGTGCTTTTGTTTTAATAATTATGAATTACAAAACTAAAAAAAAACCACCATGTTTTAGCATGGTTATTGAAATGATTTATTTTATTTATGAAATATGCTTTAACCGACTAACTTTCTTCAAATTTAATAACCTCAACAGGGCAATCTTCAGCTGCGTCTTTTATTTCATCTTCATATTGTGATACATCTGCTCCTTCAATTACTTCAGAAACATCGTCAATTTCAAATACTTCAGGAGCTGTTCCTTCACATAATCCACATGAAGTACAACCTTCTTCTACCCATACTTTTGTAATAGCCATAATTATATATTTTAATATTCTAAATCTTATACTACAAAGATAGTTCTAATTTAGTTTCAATCTAAATAAGCTAATTGATATCATTTTTAGCAATAGAAATACAATTGTAAAAAGTAATAGACCAATGATATAAATGAATTTGGAATTCTGTAAAATCAAATCTGAATAAAGTTAAATATACACTAATCTGTATATATAAAAAGATAAATTTAACTATTACAATGCTTTTTGTATATTTGTTGGTTAGTGTTGATTAATTTTAGTGCAAAATAGAGAATGTGTAATATAACTATATATCATTGGGTTACAGGATTGCTGATTTTATTATTAGCGATACTTGCCATTTATTTGCACCAAAAGTCTCAGAAAAAACACAAAAAGAGCATCAAAAAATTAAAAAGGGAAGGCGATATACGCTATCGTGATTTATCGAATCTACTTCCACAATTAGTTGTTGAGCTTGATAAGGATGGGCAGTTTAGTTTTATTAATGATGCTGGTTTAGAATTTTTAGGATATAGCAAATTTGAAATTAAAAATGGTTTTAGTATTTTCCAAATTATTCACCCTGACGATTTAAGTAATTTTAAAGAAGAGTTTCTATATTTATTAGAGGGAGGCGTTAATAAGGGTCAGGAATTTAGAATTGTTACAAAGGGAGGTGAATCATTTTTTGTGGTACTATTTCTTAAGGCAATAGAAACAGAAGATTATTCTCAGGCAGGTTTACGAGGTTTTATTATTGATATTACTGACAGAAAGAAACTTGAGCGACAAGTATTAAGTGCAATTCTAGAAACCGAAGATAAAGAGCGCCGGCGTTATTCCGAGGATTTACATGATGGATTAGGACCTTTACTATCAACTATTAAGCTTTATATTAATCAAATGAAATCAAAAAAGGTTTCAAAAGAGGAAGAAAATGAGATGTTTACTTTCGCAAATGAACTTCTAGATGAAGCTATATCTACCACACGAAATATTGCAAATAATATATTACCAGGGTCAATTGTTGATAATGGATTAGTAGCTGCTATTAATTCGTTTTGCCACCGAGTAAAGCAAGCTGGAACTATTCAAATTATATTCAACCATAATATCAATAGTCGATTTAACAATAATGTGGAAATTAATTTTTATAGAATAATTATTGAATTAGTTAATAATTCCATAAAACATGGAAATGCAAAATCAGTAGAGATAAGTTTAATATTTGATGATAATAAGCTAGTCCTAAATTATATTGACGATGGGGTAGGTTTTGATGTTAATACCTCAGAATTAGGTTTGGGGATTAATAATATCAAAAACAGATCACAATCGTTAAATGGTGAATATCAGTTCAAAAGTGAGGCGAATCATGGTATGACATTTAGTTTGGATGTCAAGATGAGCAATATTGATTTATAATTGAATTTTAATAATGATTAAATATATACGTTATGAGTGAAGCTATTAAAATATTTGTTGTTGATGATCATGAGCTTTTTAGAAAAGGCGTAATCATGGTATTAAAGAAAATGGATGATGTAGAGGTAATAGGAGAGGCGTCTAATGGTAAGGAGTTTCTGAACTTGCTTAATTCACGAAGACCTAATATTGTTTTTATTGATATTAAAATGCCAATAATGAATGGTATTGATGCAACAATAGAGGCATTAAGTAGATATCCTGAACTCAAAATCATTGCTTTATCAATGTTTGGTGAAGAAGAATACTTGCATAAAATGATAAATGCAGGAGCCAAAGGTTTTCTTTTAAAGAATAGCAGTATTGAAGAAATTGAGCGATCTATTCATATTGTAAATGAAGGTAAAAACTGTTATTCTGATGATTTATTAGGATATTTTACAAATAAATTTATTGACAATTCGCCAAAGGACAATGATCTTGTAAAACTCACTAGGAGAGAGATTGAAGTATTGAATTTGGTATCAATGGGGCTTTCCAATACTGAAATTGCTGATAAATTGTTTATATCAAAACGAACTGTTGATGGCCATAAGGCGAACCTTATTCAAAAAACAGGCTCTAAGAATATAGTTGATCTACTTATTTATTCAATTAAGAATAATATTATTAAAATCTAAAACAGGTATTATACCTACTCAATATAGGTTGTAATACTAGCTAATTCACTCTAGCTATAAATTAATTTTACAGCTTAAATTATATTTTAAAAATTGCACCAAATTATTACGATATGAAAAAACATTACAAACTAAAATTCGGATTATTAATATTAGCAATATTTGCTTTTCAAAGTATTAGCGCTGTTAATATTAATGTAAGTGACACCATTAATACTAATACTACTTGGAATGCTGATACAGTAAAAATGACTAATGATGTTATTATTGCTGATGGCGTTACACTTACCATTAGTGCAGGAACTTACGTTCAGGCTCAAGGACATTATAAGATAGAAGTAAAAGGTACTATTATAGCTCAAGGTACCGATGTCAATAAAATTACCTTTACAGCATTATCACAATCTACGGGTTGGAAAGGTATGCGTTTTGAAAATACTTTAGTTACCAATGACACATCTCGATTGAAATATTGTGTTTTTTCTTATGGAAATGCCAATGTTGGTGCATCCAACGATAAATCTGGAGGAGCAATTTTCCTTTATAATTATTCTAAACTAATTGTAGAAAATAGTTTGTTTAGTAATAATTATGCTGCTTATTATGGTGGGGCTATTTGTTGTAGAACTAATGCTAGTCCACGCATTATCAATAATGTGATGGTAAATAATTCTTCATCAAGTGTAGGAGGAGCAATGCTAATTTTTTCATCCTCAAACCCTGTTATGCTAAACAATACAATTGCATATAATACATCAAGTAATGGTGGAGGATTATATATGAGCTCTAGTTTTGCTGGTGAAGTTACCAATTGTATTATTTATGGTAATACAGCAAGTAATTCAAATCAGATTTATGGTACAGCTTCCAATTTCTCATTTTGTGATATTGAAGGAGGTTATTCCTCAGGTACCAATATTGTTGATACTATTCCAGGATTTGTTTCCCCAGCTTCAGGTGCAGGAAGTTCTTATGATGGATTATCTGCCGATTATTCACTATTATCTACCTCTGCACTTATTGATGCAGGTACTAATTCAGTAATAAATAGTGGTCAACTTAATTTTGATGTAGATGGAAATTTCCGCTTCGATAATTCTCAAATAGATATTGGTGCATATGAATATATATCTTCTACAGAAGTTTGCGGAACTATTGGGTCAAATACTACATGGTCGGGTAATGTTCTATTGAATTGTAATGTTACTGTTTCAAATGGAGTTACACTTACAATACAGCCTGGTACAAAGATAATCTCCACAGGACATTATAAAATTGATGTTAAAGGAGTACTATTAGCACAAGGAACTAATGATAATTATATTGAAATGACAGCCTGGGATCATAATGAAGGATGGCTAGGGATACAATTTAATAATGTTAATACGAGTAATGATACTTCCATAGTAGAGTATAGTAAAATTAGTTATAAGAAGGATATTAGTTCAACATACCCTAATTACTATGGTGCAGTATTTATTGCTTATTCACCAAAAACCATAATAAGGAATAATATTATTTCAAATAATCATAGTAAATATGGTGCAGGAATTACTTTGCGATATACAAATGCTAAGGTTATTGGTAATTTAATCACGAATAATCAGTCATATTATTATGGTGGTGGCCTTGTTATTAATGGTAATTCTTCCTATTCTTCACAGATTACAAATAATACAATATCTAATAATAGAACGACTAACTATTCATATGCTGGTGGTATTTACAAGAGTAGTACTGATGCTGCAGTTTTTAAAAATAATATAATATATGGGAATAAGGATAATGCGGGAAATCATGTAGCTGCAGATAATTTATATCCAACGAGCGGTGCAAATATTACTTATAGTTGTATTGAAGGCGGATATACAGGTACGGGCAATACATCTTCTGCACCTTTATTTAAAAACCCAACTCCAACAGCAGGTATCGGAGTAAATATAGATAATTATAATTTCTCACTTCAGGCTACTTCACCATGTATAGATGCAGGAGATATTGCAACTACAGGATTGAGTTTGCCAGCATATGATTTGTTTGGGAAAATAAGAAAATATAGCACAAAAATTGATATGGGTGCCTATGAAGATAAATCAGCTCTTTCAGTATGTGGTACTATTAGTGCGGACCAAACATGGGATGCAAATATTATTAATGTTAATTGTGATGTTACTATTGCTAATGGTGCAACAGTTACAATTGTTCCAGGAACAAAGGTGCAGTTTAATGGGCATTATAAATTATATGTAGAAGGTGCTATTCAGGCTGAAGGCGTTGAAGGTGATTCTATTATATTTACTGCTGCTAATACTTCAGTAGGTTGGGATGGAGTTCAGGTTTATTATACATCCAATAATAACGATTCGTCATTATTTAGCTATTGTAGATTTGAATATGCCAAAAGAGTACCCTCATCTTCACAACTGTCAGGTGCAGCATTATCTGTTAGGTCACAAAAAAAGACAAGAGTAACATATTGCCGATTTGCAAATAATGAAGCCTCTGGTTCATATGGATATGGAGGAGCTATGAGCTTGGTTTACTTACATGGAGATAAGGATGGTAGGAGATATAATCATAATGTTTTTGAAAAGAATGTAGGTAAGAATATTGTTAATCTTACATACTCAAATATAGAGTTTAAAAATAATGTATTATATAGTAACACAGCTACAAGCAAAGCAATTATTTTTGTTGGTAGTTCAGGTGGAGATTTTTTCAATAATCTAATATCTAACAATACAAGTATTTATGGTGCATTAACTATTTGGAGCCAATATTCAGATTACTTTAGTTATATTTATAATAATGTAATTGTAAATAATGAAGCAACTTATGGTGGAGGCATGTATGTATATGATGTTAAACCAGAAATAACCAATAATACTATTGCAAATAATTATTCCTCATTTAACCTTGGTGGCGGAGGAATTCAGCTGAATCAAAATGCTGATGTAATTTTTAAAAGCAATATTATTTATGGCAATAAATCTTTAGGAGGAGTTTCAAACCAAATTTGTATAGGTAATGTGGCTGCTGATCCAAAATTTTATAATAATGATGTGGAAGGTGGCATTGTTGCATTTTCAGGCTTAGGAGCAGGGATTAATTATTCAGGAGTTTTCTTAAACAATATTGATGCTTCGCCTACTTATGCATCACCCACCGCAGGATATGGAACTTCCTATGATGCTCGATCTGCTGATTGGTCTTTGGCTCAAGGTTCTTCACTCATCAATACAGGCTTTTCAAATAGTGCAGGATTGGGTTTGCCAGCTTTAGATTATGCTGGTAATACAAGAATTTATAATGGTAGAATTGATATGGGAGCTTATGAAAATCAGCAAGCAATTGTTTCGCCTT
>JAOZKO010000134.1:5157-7256 GCA_029935325.1 Bacteroidales bacterium | reverse complement strand
TACTTTTTTTACTTTTGCCTTTCAACTTTTTACTTTAGCCTTTCAACCCTCTCCACTACTCAGCAGGTATAAGCTTAGGGTCAAACATTCCCAAGCTATTTTCAATAGACTTAAGCAATTGTTCCAAGCCTCTTTTGTCCACTGCTGAGCTAATAATTATTGGTGGCAATTCCTCCCATTGTTCCTGTAGCTTCTTTTTATAGGCAGAAATATTCTTTTCTAATTGATTTTTAGTGAGCTTATCAACTTTTGTGAAAATAATAGTGAAAGGCAATTGGTTGGCGCCATATTTTTCGAATAATTCAATATCTAATTTTTGTGGTGCATGGCGCGAATCCACAAGTATAAAAGTATTGATTAGGTTCAATCTTTTTAATAAGTATTCCATTATCATCTTTTCCAATCCTGCACGCATTACTTTGGAAATTTTAGCATAACCATAGCCCGGAAGATCCACAAGATACCATTGGTCATTAATCAGAAAGTGATTGATAAGCTGGGTTTTGCCAGGCGTACCTGATGTTTTTGCTAGCTTGCGATTATTTGTTAGCGCATTTATTAGTGATGATTTACCGACATTTGATCTGCCAATAAAAGCATACTCAGGTTTGTCCATATTTGGGCATTGCTTATGTTCTGGACTACTTTTTACAAAAGTTGCGGTTAATATTGGCATATGAAAATTGATTTTGGTTGTTTACGACTTTTAAGGATCAGCCTTTTGTATTTAATAATTATTTAAAAAGAAAGGATTAGACACGCTCTTCAATGATATGACTTAAATGTCTTTCCTTCTTAGCTTCGTGAATATCTGATATATTAATTAATATTCCAGTTTCTTCAACATCACCAAATCGGTCGTTTATAGAAGTTCTAAAATATTTCATCGTTTTGCTCAGGTTCATATATGCATTTACCAAAGCAGGGATATTTTCACCTAGCTGACGAACATTTTGATTAAGGATTTTGAAATCTGCAAGATAATCATCACCTTTTAAGATGCTTGAGAAATCGCTTATATCAGTTTTATATTTTAGCTCATTTATTGGGTAAACTAGCTTATCCTTATCACCAAAGTAATGTTCTAGAAAGTAATGAATTAAATCGCGAGCTCGCGCATTAAACTCAGGATACATAGTAATCTTACCAAAGTAAAAATTCATCTGAGGCTGTTGAACAACTAGCATTCCTAGCCCATCCCATAAATTATCTAAAGAATAAAGACCTTTGCGAAGATTATAATTTGGTTGGTATAGCGGCTGAACAAATGAGCGTCCTAATTCAAAAGTATAAGGAAAGTAGTCTCGCTTAAACTCATCGCTTAAAGTAAATAAATGTGATGTAGGAGTTTTGGGATTATCAAAGCCAGATTTTAGGATTTCATAACCTTCCAAAAAGCGATATCCGCCAACAATTTCCTCCTCTGCTGGGTCCCAAACTAAAAGTTGCTTAAAAGGAGTTTCAGCAGTATCGTATTCATCAATATCTATGGCTTTTCCAGTTCCACCGCCTGCATCTCTGAAGCTGAGCTCACGCAATCTCCCAATCTCCTGCACAGTATTTGGCGCATTATGGTTGTCAATAATAAAAATTTCTTTATTACCATTATTGGTTCTTCTCGCAAATGTGTTGTTATTCAACTCATTTTTGATTAGTGCCCGATCTATCTTTGATATTATATCTGCCATAATGTAATTACTTAATGTTGTTGGCAAATTTAACATAAAATTACATATGTAACAAATTATCTTATTGAGATTTTAGGGTAAGCGCTCACTTTATTTTCTGAGCTATTTATTTTTCTTCTCTCTACGCTTAAAGATTTAGCCATCTACGAATTACCCCGAATTTAGTGGAAAACAGGAAAATATGACACATATATTATCATCTTAATAATTCAATGCTTCAATGCTTAAATGTTTAAATGCTTAAATGTTTCAATGCGAGAATTTAATAAACACTTTGTAGATAGCACATTATTATTGCATTCAAACATTATTGCATTTAAGCATTTTCACATTACAAATAAGTTATAGTAACCAATACAAAGCTTACCTAAGTTTAAAACCTTGCTCAATACAAATATTATAGCATTTAAG
>JAOZKO010000134.1:0-5057 GCA_029935325.1 Bacteroidales bacterium | reverse complement strand
CTACTTAAGCTTAAAACCTTCCTCAATCGCCATAGTATAAACCTGCTCTCGAGTCCATGCTGCCCACTCTTTTTTGCTTTTGCTCTTATCAAAAGTAGTATAGGGAATAGGCTTGCCAAAATGAATATGAATTTTGCCATTACGCTGCTTGAAAACTTCTCGAGATAAAAGGAGCATTTCCAAATTCGCTTTTATACCTAGCATCTTACGCCATTTTGCGATTTTATAAAAAATAGGAGAATTATAAGCATAAATAAAAGTAGGAATCAAATCCCTTTGGTAATTTACTGACTTAGTAATAAATGTGTGCTTCCATTCCAAATCTCGAATTCCCTCCTTCTGAAGCCTAGAAACCAAGCCTGCTGGAAAGAATAAAAGCGCAATATCAGAGGCAAAAACAGTATCAAGAGTCTGGATGTTTTCGGTATTTCTACCATGCTTATTAATTGGAATTATTAAAGGAACAATTCCTGGGAGTTTCAGCAGGATATCATTCACAGGAAACTTTAAATCAGGGCGAATTTTAGTAACAACACTCATTAGTGCAACACCATCAAATCCACCAAGCGGATGATTTGATACTATCATTGGGTTCCCTTCTTTTGGAATATTCTCGAGTCCACTAGTGGTTAATTCAATATTGAAACCCTTTATAGCGATATCGACCCAAGCTTCCCCAAAACACTCGCGCCACTCGTAGATATAATGATTGAAGCCATCAACCCGAGTTATGATTTCTATTAATCTAATTATAAATTTAGGGAGTTTCTTATATAAACTAGGGTTCTTTTCTTTAAGGATTTTACCGATATTTATAAATTTCTTCCCAATTTTTACTTCCTCAGACATATTGTTAATCTTGATGAATTGATAAATAATATGCAAAAATATATAAAAAGTGTTTAACGAATACCTATATCTTGGTATGTGTGTTATAACACAAATAGTATCTTTGCAGCGTTAAAACAATAGACTATGAAAAAGACATTATTATTTTTATTTATTATTTCCATGGCTATGGAACTGACTGCTCAAATTGGTGGTCTCTCGGCATCTAAGTTAGGCTCATTCTCAGTTGGTGTAGTCCCAGATAAGCATATTGAATTTGAGCCAGGGTTTAGTTATCACCAATCTAAGTATTATTGGGATGATAATTCTGACTTACAGAACATATACAGTACATCGGATAGTACCAGATATGTATCTGCAATGAATTTTAGGTTTACTCTTGGATTATGGGATAAATTGGAAATAGGAGTTAGTATTTCTCCTAATTTAGCAATAAGTAATTGGGGAGCAAGATTTGTCATTTCTCAGAATAATACAATGGGCTTTGCCGCTATAGGGGGAGTGAATATCCCTCTTGGAAATCGTGTTATGGATAAAAGACTAAGAACAAATGATGATATAGCTAATGCAGGATTGGGAGGTGTCTTCTCATATAATTTCTCCGAGAATTTTTCAACAGATTTTACTGCCCATTATATGTATTTTCTAGATGAAACGGTTGATAACGAAAAAGGAGCAGCATATCTTAATATGGATTTAGGATATTTTTTATTTAATCGTAATTTTCAGTTAATTAGCGGATTGGCTTATCGTAACTCTAGAAATGACTTAGGTGGCTTTAGCGTTCTGACTCTAAACTCAGGCTTTACAGTTGAAACTGGTAAAAACTTTATTTTAGCTATTAATTTCCCCATTGACTTATATGGTAAACATGAAACCAAAAATACAGGATTTTCATTTGCATTAACTATTTTGCTGGATTAATGGAAGCGAGAAATTGAGAAGTTAAAGGCCCTTCGAGTAAAATAATATGAGCATAGGAAATAATGATTCTGGACTTTTATAGTTCATATCAATAAATATACTATATTTGCCAGTTATTGAACAAAAATCCAGTATAGTTTTGAAAGCACGTTTTACAAGATTAATATTCCGCAACATCAAAAATAGAGATGAGTACCTAATAGGATTGCTCAGGTGAGTTTATTTAAACCCACATCTTATTAATTTTTTCTTTATTTACAAATTTCAAAATTTACAAATACCAAAATTTACTTATGAAACTTCCTTATGCAGAAAGCTTTAGAATAAAAATGGTTGAGCATATCCATAGAAGCACTAAAAAAGAGCGCCTTAAATGGATTAAAGAAGCTAACTACAATTTATTCAGCTTAAAAAGTGATCATGTTTTTATAGATTTACTTACCGACTCTGGAACGGGTGCAATGAGTGACAAACAATGGTCAGAGATGATGATTGGCGACGAAAGTTATGCCGGCGCTACATCATATTACAAATTAAAAAATGCAATAAAAGATCTTTTAGGATTTGAATATTTCCTACCTACTCATCAAGGGCGAGCAGCCGAAAATGTATTATTTTCTGTTCTTGTAAAAGAAGGCAATATCGTACCTGGAAATTCACACTTTGATACAACCAAAGGACATATTGAATTTCGCAAAGCACGTGCGGTAGATTGTACTATTGATGAAGCATTTGACACTACCATACAACATCCTTTTAAAGGAAATGTTGATATTAATAAATTAGAAAAAGTACTAATTGATAATGGTGACAAAGTACCATTTATTATCATGACAGTTACTAATAATACTGCTGGAGGCCAACCTGTATCTCTACAGAACTTACGTGATGTAAGAGCTTTAGCTGACAAATACGGCAAGAAAGTAGTATTCGATTCTGCTCGTTTTGCTGAGAATGCATATTTTATTAAAACTCGCGAAGAAGGCTGTGCCGATATGAGCATTAAAGAAATTGTTGAGCAGATGTTTGTAAATGCAGATGCAATGACAATGAGTGCTAAAAAAGATGCCATAGTAAATATGGGTGGCTTTATTGGAATCAGAGACGAGAAACTATTTCAAGATGCTAGCGTTTTCAATATTGTATTTGAAGGCTTTATCACTTATGGTGGTATGTCGGGACGTGATATGAATGCTTTAGCACAAGGGCTATATGAAGGAACTGAATATGCAGTTTTGGAAAATCGGATAGAGCAAGTAGCATTCCTTGGGCGCAAGCTTGTGGAATATGGCGTGCCTGTGCAAGAACCATTTGGAGGTCATGCAATATTTATTGACGCTAAGCGATTCCTTCCGAATTTAGCTAAAGAGGAGTATATTGCTCAAACATTAGCTGTTGAATTATTCATTGAAGGTGGCGTTAGAGGTGTAGAAATTGGAACTCTTTTGGCAGACCGTGATCCTGATACTAGATTGGATAGATTTCCGAAGCTAGAATTGGTTCGATTGGCAGTTCCTAGACGTACATATACAAATAATCATATGGAATATGTTGCTGCGGCTATGGGGAATGTTTATGCTCGTAGAAATGAAATTAAACGAGGCTTTAAAATTATTAAAGAAGCCCCTATTATGAGACATTTCACAGTAGAGTTAGATCGTTTATAATTAGTGCTTGCCAGAAAACGCCAATTTCTTCGTTATGCTTGTGCTGAAAACAAACATTTACAAAAGTAAACTTATTGTTATGCTCCCGATAGTTATCGGGATCGCAAGCCTCGAACTTGACGATTTCTGACTAAGCACCGTAAAATATTGAGTTCTCTTGCTGACTCTAATTATTACCTAAACTTATATTATTTAAAGGCTACTATTTTTATGGTAGCCTTTTTTCTTTTCCTTTTTTAGCGTAAAAAACTAAACCAACTCACCTCTTAAATCAAAAGCTTCAGCTCCAGTAATATTCACTTGATAAAAGCTACCAACCTTTAGGTTTTCTGCATTTTCAATTATTACTTCGTTATCTACTTCCGGAGAATCATACTCTGTACGACCAACAAAGTGGTTTTCCTCTTTACGATCAATCAGCACTTTAAAAGTCTGCCCAATTCGAGCTTGATTCTTTTCAAATGAAATCTCTTCTTGAAGCTCCATCAGGCGATTTAATCTATCAACTTTTACTTCTTCAGCAATATCATCCTCTATTTCAAAAGCAGTGGTGTTTTCCTCTGGAGAATATGTAAAGGCACCCATACGGTCGAATCTACTTTCGCTAACAAAATCCAATAACTCTTGAAATTCCTCCTCCGTTTCGCCCGGATATCCTACTATTAATGTTGTACGGATATTAATATCTGGAACATACTCTCTGAATTTCTTCAATAAATTACGAGTAGTTTTACCAGTATGTCCTCTCTTCATCGATTCTAGGATTCTATCATTAATATGTTGCAAAGGAATATCCATATAATGGCAGATATTTGTTTTATCTTTCATCAATTGCAATACATTATCAGGAAATTGAGTTGGGTAAGTATAATGAAGTCGAATCCACTCTATGCCTTTCACTTCACTAAGTTTACTAATTAAATCTCCCAGCATCTTCTTACCATAAATATCTACTCCATAATAAGTCAAGTCTTGAGCAATCAATATAAGCTCTTTTACTCCTTTAGCACTTAAATTCTCAGCTTCACTAATCAATTCTTCCATTGGAAGGGAAATATGTTTTCCCCGAATCAAAGGAATTGCACAAAAAGCGCATGTGCGATCACAACCTTCAGAGACTTTAAGGTAAGCATAATGTTTTGGAGTAGTTAGCATTCTTTCCCCAACTAATTCCTTTTTATAATCAGCACCAATATCTTCAATAATTTGCTGCATATCATGAACACCATAAATCCCATCAAGATCAGTAAATTCACCACTAAGCTCTTCTAAATACCGCTCAGACAAGCAGCCCATTACAAAAACCTTTTCAATTAAGCCAGCCTTCTTAGCTTCAATATAATTTAGGATTACATCAATCGATTCCTCTTTAGAATCTTGAATAAAGCCACAGGTATTAATTACCACATAATCCGATTCTTTGCCAGATTCATGAGTTACCTCAAGGTTATTAAACTTTAATTGTCCCATTAGTTTTTCTGAATCAACAAGATTCTTGGAACAACCCATGGTTATTACATTAATTTTTTTGCTTGGAATATTTGCTTTCATGATTAAGTATAATAAAAGCCCAAGAAAAATCTTTATCGCTAATTATCTTTAGTAAATACTAAAAAT
>JAOZKO010000133.1 GCA_029935325.1 Bacteroidales bacterium | reverse complement strand
CATTCCAGAAACTATCTTTTTCAGCACGTTCTTTTGATTCGTCAGCCCATTCATTCGAAAATTTGAGCGCTCTATCTTTTATTTCATTCCAACTTAATGCCATTTGTGTATTGCTTAATATTATTTTATTGTCTAATATAGAAAATCATTTAGATCTTTAGTATCAAGGTAATTAGCCGATTTTGTACTTTAAATATTCAAACCACTCTCATAAATACCGTGCAAATTGCATCCTGATTCAGCAATAATTTTATCACCTTGATTTAATGCTAGATAGTAATGTCCAAAGCCACGAATTCCTCCATTTGCAAATTCTGTTTCAGCAACGAGTTTATTATTTACAAATACTTTGATATAATCAATCCAATGTTGCTTAGTGGCTGGGTGTATAATTCCTGCTTGGCCTATGGTGATTTTCACCAAAGTATTTCCAAGTGAGTCTTTTTCACCAAGAATAATTTCAGGAGTATGTTTCAATTCCGCTTTGGTTGGATTATTTGGGTCGGCAAAGCTATTATTGGAACGATTGATTATCAATTTTTCACGCTCTGTCTTTACTTTTGGTGTTGCTACTGCTGCCAATGGTGCTGCTATAACTTCTTTACTTGCCTCATGTTTGCATGAGCTTAAAAATGCTAATCCACTTCCACCAATAATGGTAAATAATCCAATTTTCTTAAATGCTTCTCTTCTTTTCATAGGCTTAAGGTTTATAATAATTAATATCCAATCTTAGATTTAAGCTTTTCGAAATCAATTAGCTGCACCATTGCCATAATAAAAAATAATAGTGCTGGAATACGATACCTTGAAAGTGCTCCCAGAACTGGGGTCATCAAACCGATAATTACAAAGTAGGAGAGGGCAAAGCTTAAAGAAAACCAGAGCAGATTCGGATCTTCGATTTTCTTTATGGGGAAAATAATAATAAGTATTAATGCCAATAATAGTATGGTGTTTTCTAGTGCTGCAAATCCCATCATTAGGTTTTTTACTTCCCAAAACATTGGTCGAAACAAAGAATTTATAATAGCAATTGGTGAATTGGATGCCACGGAAATAGAATTGGCATCAAACAATATCGGTGGAATTTGGCTTTGAGCATTCTCGCGTATTGCTAAGTCAGTAAACTCAAGCTGTTTTTCCAAAAGTATATCAAATAGTCCGGTATCCAAATATTTATGAGATTCGGAAGCAATACTAAATGCTACAAATAGCATAATAAAGTATGGTAGTATTGTTCGTTGTTTTGGTAAGAAATTATTCCATAAATACCCAAGTATTGGTCCTATTAAAACAAATAATACAAATGCTTTTAGATTAAATATTGTAAGTAATGCTAATAGAACTACAAAGCTCCTAGCAATAGGTTTTTTGCCTTTTAGAGCAAAGTTTCCACAATTAATTAAAACCCCAATTGCAAAAATTAATAAGCTTTCTTTTAATATTCCTGATGACCAAAATGCTATGGATGGAGTGAAGAACACCAATGCATATATTACCCATTTTCTATTACGCAGTTTGGAATTAAAGAACCTAAAAATCCAGAATAATCCTGTGAATGCCAAAAGGGTAGTAAATACCATAATGGCTCCATAATACCCAAAAGTGAAAATACTTATAAATGCAATATATCGGATTATCAACCTGTTATTGGAGAATAATCCTGACCCCTGTGCCGTTTCCCAATTATAAGTACTTTGATAGTATTTGTCTAATTCAGGGGAGTCGGCACCTATGCCACTCATTATTTTGAAATAAGCTGAGGGCTCTGTTTTTAATGTTTTATAAATCACTGAGGCATCCTGGAAGTATCGGAAGATATCAGCATTTTTCTTTATTTCTGGTGAGCGTGTATAAATTAATAGCATTGCTCCAGCCAGAATTAACTTAAAACCAAAAGCTGCTGCAAACCAATGCTTGGAAATTCCTTTTGCACCAAACATTTTGATTTTGTAAATGGCAAAAAAGGAAAAGGCAATAAATACTATTGTTATTAAATATTCCATACTTAACTTTTGATTATTTAGTCTTTGCAAGAAAACTTCAAAAGCTCCCGATTTATCTAGACAGGCATTGCCTTTAGTGCTTTTTTATCAAAGACTTTAATATATGAAGTTTTATTGCTGACACTATTTAGAAATCTTAGTCATAGGATGTTTATAAATCCACCCTATGACTAAAATTGATTACTTCAAATATTTATCCAAGAATCCTTTGAATTCTCTTTGCCATAAAACAGAGTTTTGAGGCTGTAGTACAAAATGAGACTCCTCAGGGAAGAATAAGAATCGGCTTGGAATATCGTGTAATTGTGCTGCGTTAAAAGCTTGCATTGATTGTGAATATGGAATTCTGAAATCATTACCACCAGTAATTACTAAAATAGGAGTATCCCAATTACCAATGAAGTTAGCAGGATTAAATTCCTCATAAGCCTTAGGTTTTGGACTATCCCATGGTGCTCCATCATTATCATGATGTACAAAGAAAGTTTCCTCAGTAGAGGCATACATACTTGGTAAATCATAGATTCCACAATGCGAAATTAATGCTTTGAATCTACCTTCGTGATGCCCCGCTAGCCAGTAAATACTGTAGCCGCCATAGCTTGCACCAATTGCTCCAAGATTGTTCTCGTCAACATAAGGCTCTTTTGCTAAGGCATCAATCGCTGAAAGATAATCATCCATATTCTGACCGCCATAATCACCACTAATTTGATCGTTCCACTCTTGACCAAACGTAGGTAATCCTCTTCGGTTAGGTGCTACAACTATATATCCATTGGATGCCATAATCTGGAAATTCCAACGATAACTGAAAAACTGACTAACAGCAGATTGTGGGCCTCCTTGGCAATATAATAGTGCAGGATATTTTTTAGTTTTATCAAAGTTTGGTGGATAAATTACCCATACCAATTCTTTCTTTCCATCAGTAGTTTCTACCCAGCGCTGGTCAAATTCAGCAGGGGTTATATTATCAAGAATTTCCTTATTTGTAAATGTCAATTGAGTTTCAGTACCATCATCAGCAACAGCATAAATTTCCGTAGGGAATTTCATACTCATTTTTGTGCCAATAATTTTACCATTAGCAAGAGCATAAGATTGGTAGTTATGATCTCCTTTTGTTATTTGTGTTATCTCTTTTGACTCTAAATTCATAGAGTAGATTTGGTAAGTAGCTTCAATTCCGGATATGAAATAAAGTGTTTTAGAATCATCGCTAAAAGTAAAGCTTGATGAACTTTGGTCAAAACCTTCACTATAATCAATTGTTTCACCACTTTCGAAAGAGTGAATCATAATTCGGTTTTTATCTGATTCAAAACCAGCAGTTGCCATACTATGCCAAACTATCATTTTTCCATCAGGCGACCAAGCTGCACCATCATCATAACCATCAAAACCTTCTTTTGTAAGATTATAATTTGTACCAGCTTTTATATCGTAAATATATAATTCAGAGTTAGTACTTATGGCAAAATCTTTTCCGTTAAGGCGCTTATAGCTAATGGATACTTTTGTTCCATCAGGGCTCCAATTCACATCTTCAATTCCATTAAAAGGCTCACGTGGTGCGCTAAATCTTTCATCAATCATCAAATCGTTAGCTTCGCCAACTTTGCCATCAGTATAGCTAGCAACAAATACATGACTGTAATTCTCATCTGACCAATGATCCCAATGGCGATACATAAGTTCATCATAAATCATTGCATTAGCCTCAGGTAAATCAGGATATAAATCGTGAATGGTTTTATCCATTTTTACTTCTTTGGTAAAAAGAATTTGTGTTCCATCAGGGCTATATTTGAAGCCGGTAATACCACCTTCAATATTTGTAATCTCTAATTTTGAGCTGCCATCAGCATTCATCTCCCATAATTGTGTGCTTCCACTTTTGGCAGATAGAAAACCAATTTTTACTCCATCAGGTCGCCAGACTGCATTGTATTCGCCACCTGCAAAATCAGTAAGCTTAAGTGTTTCACCACCAGTAATTGGCATGCTGTATAAATCGCGATTACCTTTATTACCTTTAATACTATAGCGGCTGATGCCAAAAAGCAAAGTGCTGCCATCAGTAGATACTTGCACATCTGATAATCTGCCAAGTCTCCATAGTACTTCCGGAGTCATAATACCAGGGTTTATAAATTCTTCTTCAGCTTGAACGCTTTCCGGTGCTGCTAAATCATCTGCTTTATCAGTCTCGATATTTTCGCAGGAAAAAATCAGAAAACTTAGCATGCTTAAAAATAAGATTGTCTTGTTTTTCATAATATATGCTTGTTAAATTTATTTACTCATATTCTTCTCAACTCTGTTTAAAGCATTTCTTGCTTTTACATAATTGTGGTTTATATTTAATGCTTGTTTATAATCATTTTGTGCATTATGAACATCACCTAGCTTTTCGTAAGCTAAGCCTCTATTGTAATATGCCTCGAAATATTGTTGGTTTGCATTGATAGCCTTTGTGAAATATGGAATACTCATATCCGAAATATTCAGTAGCTCTAAATAGATATAACCGATATTATAATAGCTACTAGGAAATGACGGATTCACTTCTCCAAGTTGCTTATAAACAGCAATGGCTTCATTTAGCTGATCACTATTTTGGTAGTATAGTCCAAGGTTATAATACGCATCTACTTTGCTTGTATCAATTGAAATTGCATTTTTGAAATAGCTAACAGCTAATTCGTTTTTCAAACTCATAAACATTATACCAAGCTCAATATTTGCATCATAATGCTGTGGGTTAAATTTCAGACACTCCTGAAAGTTATTAATAGCACTATTAGTGTCTTTCATCTCTTTATAGGCATAAGCTTTTAGGAAAAAGGCTTTGTCGTTGTATGGGTCTAACTCCAGAGCTTTATTTGCATGATCAAAAACATCTTGGTATTTTTTATACATCAAATTTATCTCACCAAGTTTCAGCCAAGCATCAGGATAAGTAGGATCTATTTTTGTAACTTTCTTAAGTACTCCAATTGTATTTTTCATTTGACCCGATTGTAGAAATAAGTCTGCTAATTGCATAAAATATACAATGCTATCAGGTTCAAGATTAGCTGCTTTATTGAGGTCAGCAATTGCTCGGTCGAAGTTGGAGCTTTTTATATAAATATTTGCTCTTTTTTGGTATAAATCTGCTGAAGTAGGATTTTCTTCTATTTGTAAATTTATCTCATCAAGACTTGATAATTTCTTGGTTTTTGATTGCGAAGGCAAATCGCAAGAGCTGAGTATTAAGATGGTAATTGAAAAAATCAGAACTAATATTTTCATAGGATATATTCTATGGATTATAATTAATTGTGTTTATTGAAAAAACCAGTAGGGAATTAATTCCCCACTGGTTTTATTATTATTTAATTTTAGCAGCATCTTTAATTTTAGCTTCTATTTCGTCTGCTAATTCAGGATTATCAGTTAATAATTGCTTTACTGCTTCACGTCCTTGACCTAGCTTAGTTTCGCCATAAGAGAACCATGAACCACTTTTCTTCACAATATCAAATTCTACTCCTAAATCCACTAATTCTCCTACTTTCGAGAATCCTTTGCCGTAAACTATATCTAGCTCAGCTAAGCGGAATGGAGGTGCTACTTTATTCTTTACTACTTTAATTCTCACTCTATTACCTACAACCTTATCCACATCTTTTATTTGAGTTGAACGTCGAATATCGATTCTTACTGTGGAGTAAAATTTAAGAGCATTACCACCAGTTGTGGTTTCAGGATTACCAAACATAACGCCGATTTTCTCGCGCAATTGATTGATAAAGATACATGTAGTACCAGTTTTGTTGATTGTACCTGCTAGTTTTCTTAGTGCTTGTGACATTAATCTAGCTTGAAGACCCATTTTGGAGTCACCCATATCGCCTTCAATCTCGCTCTTAGGAGTAAGTGCAGCAACAGAATCAATTACAATAATATCAATTGCTCCAGAACGGATTAGGCTTTCTGTTATTTCCAATGCTTGCTCACCATAATCAGGCTGTGCAACCAATAGGTTCTCAATATCTACACCTAAATTTTCAGCATAAAAGCGATCGAAAGCATGTTCAGCATCAATAAATGCAGCAACGCCACCTTGCTTTTGTGCCTCAGCAATAGCATGTATTGCTAGGGTTGTTTTTCCTGATGATTCAGGGCCGTAAACCTCAATTATCCTACCGCGAGGTAATCCACCTATGCCTAATGCTAAATCTAAGCCGATACTGCCTGTGGGAATAATCTCAATTTCTTCAACAGCCTTATCGCCTAGGCGCATAATACTACCTTTACCATAGTTCTTCTCAATCTTATCTAAAGTAAGCTGTAGCGCTTTTAGCTTTTCTTTATTCTCTTTATTTTCTTTTGCCATATCTATTGTTTTTTATTTATTTGATTATTACAATTTATTAATACTCTGCAAGAATCTGAGCAGTATGTTCTTTGGTTTTCACCTTCTTAAAAATCTTTTCAATTTTACCTTTCTCATCAATAACAAAAGTTGTGCGGAATATTCCGTCATATTCTCTGCCGTACATTTTCTTTAGTCCCCATGCTCCGTACAATTTAAGGACTTCCTTCTCGGTATCGGGTATCAGTGGATAAGGAAAATTGTACTTTTCTTTAAATCTAATTTGTCGCTTTTCGTCATCAGCACTTATTCCAACAATAGCAAAACCTTTGTCGTTAAGCATAGCATAATTATCACTTAAGTTACAAGCCTCAGCGGTACAGCCTGGAGTCATTGCTTTTGGATAGGTAAATAAAATTAATTTCTTACCTCTATAATCAGAAAGTTTCAATGGGTTTCCTTTTTCATCTATTGTATTAAAATCGGGAGCTATATCACCTTCGTTTAAGTGTGTCATATTTAATGTCTTATTGATTAAAGAATTTATTAAAATAAGGAAGCCAAAGATAAGAATAATATCAATTGGATTTTTGGATTGGTTTGAAATATTGACTTAGTGTTAAGTCTCTAGGATAAAATTACAGGGCAAACCCTTTGTTTGATATTTGTTTCAAATACTCGTAAAATGCTATTCTTCAATAATCCACGAATTGCACGAATTTACAAGAATTATTTTCCACGAATATGCAGCTTTGCTGCATTTTCGTGAAAATTCGTGTAATTAGTGGATAGCTAATTCTTTAAGCGCAGCGAAAAGAAAAATAAATAGTGTCTGCAAGAAAACTGTCTAATTTTATGAAATGATAGATTTTGAATGAGATTTTAATTTTTTGAGACGAAGTGATGCCTTTGCATCAGTG
>JAOZKO010000132.1 GCA_029935325.1 Bacteroidales bacterium | reverse complement strand
ATACCTATAATAATAAGCGTATTATAAATCCATTTGGTATTGAGTTCAATACTCAATTCAATAGCGATATAGTAAAGGCAGATATTACTGCTCATTATACTCTGTCCTATCATAAACCAAAGCGAGGGCTCGATATTAGGCTTTTTGCTGGAAATATATTTAGTTATAATACTTCTGTTCATACAAATTACTCCTATAAACTAAGTTCTTGGGATGGCGGTGACGATTATTTATATGACTATACTTATTTTGGCAGATCTGAGGTTAATGGTTTCTATGGTGCGCAAATGCAAATGCGAGATGGTGGATTTTTCTTACCATCAGCATTGGGTAGAAGCTGGGGATTTATAGGAGCTCTAAACTTAAGAACTACATTGCCATTCACTAGTCTTATTCAATTATATGGGAATATAGGTACAACTGTAAACCCCAAAGCTTTGCAATATCAAGCAGAGGAACCCGTTCTTTACGAGGCCGGAATAATTCTTTCAATAATTAATAAGAGCTTTGAAGTATATTTTCCCATTGTGTGGAGCAAAGAATACCAGGATGTTATGGATTTAAATCCAGACTATAATTATACTAATAACATACGATTCACCATGCGTCTTGATTTGCTTGATCCGTTCAAAGCATTAAAAGAACTAAATTTGTAGCCTATTTTGAAAGCAGAACAAACATATAGTATATACTTTATTTCTGATATCCATCTAGGAGCACCAGACTATGATAGCAGCTTGATACGAGAGAAAAAACTTGTATTATTCTTGGATTCAATAAAGGCTGATGCAACAGATTTATTTATTCTAGGCGATTTATTTGATATGTGGTTTGATTATAAGCGTGTGATTCCAAGAGGTTTCGTTCGTCTATTAGGAAAGCTAGCAGAACTAAGCGATAAAGGAATCCGTATTCATTATTTTATTGGTAATCATGATATGTGGGTATTCGATTATTTTGAGAAAGAGTTGGGTATGATTATTTACCGTAAACCTCAAGTTTTCGATTTTAATGGTAAAAAGTTTCTTTTAGGTCATGGAGACGGCTTAGGTCCTGGTGATTTTTCATATAAATTTATTAAAAGAATATTCTCCGGAAAACTAAATCAGTGGTTGTTTGCTCGCCTTCATCCAAATTTTGGCTTAGGATTAGCAAATTTCTTTTCCAAGAAAAGTAGAATTGCAAATGGGGACTTTGAAGAAGTACCTGATGAAGTAGAAAATGAATATCTTATAAAGTATTGTAAGAGCCGATTGGAAGAAGAATATTTTGACTTTTTTGTTTTTGGTCACCGCCATATTGCCATTGACATAAGTCTAAAAGATAATTCAAGATACATTAATTTGGGAGAATGGGTAAAAAGCCCACATTACGCACACTTTGATGGAAATGAAATTAGATTGAAAAAAGAAAACTTAGTTTAACTCAACAGTTAGTATTGCTTCTTCTATTTGATTATTCATATTTACCTGTCCTTTTGAGATATACCTATGAGCACCCATGTCTAAAGCATCATTTACAATCTTTTCCTTCTCTTGTCCAGAAACCATAATGATTTGACTATTAGGTGAATATTTTTTAAGCTTTAATAGTACATCTATTCCCGTTAAATCTCCCAAGTCATAATCAAGAAAAACTAGGTCAGGCTTAACATTCATTTCACTAAGAAAATCAGTAGCAGAAACACAAGTATAAATCTGTGTAAATCCATGCTTAACTAGCTTTCTTTTCAAAACATCCGCAAAAAACACATCATCATCGACGATGTAAATAATAGAATCCATATAATAAATATCCAAACTGTTACTTCGACTATTCATAAAGATTGTGCCAATTTGTGTAATTATCTCAATATGAGGGTCTTCTGTGTTTTCTAGCAATTTGTATTTTCTCAATATAACACGACAATTCTAAAATTAGGAAATTTCATTTATCTTTTATACTTTTGCACAGCTATTAATAATTGCTCACGAAACAGATTAATATGAACCCTTATAAAATTTTTGTAGTAGAGGATGACCCAATTTATTCTAAAGTGCTCGCCTACCATTTGTCTCAAAATTCAGATTACGATGTTGAAACATTTGAATCTGGAAAACACTTATTAACGAATTTATACAAAAACCCCGATCTCATTACTCTTGATTACTCATTACCAGACATGTCTGGACTTGAGATACTAACCAAGATACATGAATTTAATTCTGGTTTACCAGTTATTATTATATCAGGTCAAAGTGATATACAAACAGCTGTAAACCTACTTAAGGAGGGGGCTTACGATTATATAATTAAGGATAATGAAGCTAAAAATCGTTTGTGGAATACCGTTAAAAATGTAAGAGAGCACAATAAACTAAAGAAAGAGGTTGAAAATCTAAGACAGGAGGTTGGAAAAAAGTATAAGTTTACTAAAGGTATTGTTGGCAATAGCAAGGAAATGAAACGTGTTTTTTCAATAATGGAAAAAGCTGTGAAAACAAATATCACGGTCTCTATATACGGAGAAACAGGCACCGGCAAAGAGGTTGTTGCAAAAGCCATTCATTATAATTCAACTAAACAAACCCAGCCATTTATAGTAGTAAATGTTTCCGCAATTCCTGAGGATTTGATTGAAAGCGAAATGTTTGGGCATGAGAAAGGTGCCTTTACTGGAGCTGACCGCCGAAGAATTGGAAAATTTGAGCAAGCAGATGGAGGCACGCTGTTTTTAGATGAAATAGCAGAAATGAGCCTACCAATGCAATCAAAACTTCTTAGAGTTGTACAAGAAAGAGAACTTAATAGAGTTGGTGGAAATGATACTATTAAAATCAATACAAGAATATTAATTGCAACACATAGAAACTTATTGGAGGAAGTGAAAAAAGGAAACTTCCGTGAAGATTTATATTATAGACTATTAGGACTTCCAATTACCCTTCCCCCACTTAGAGATAGAGGTAATGATATAATTTTATTAGCCAGAAATTTTGTAAAAGAGTTTTGTGCTGAAAATCAGTTAGATGAAATTATAATTTCAAAAGACGGTCAAGAGAAGCTATTAAATTATCCATTCCCTGGCAATGTTCGAGAGCTAAAAGCTGTAATAGAACTTGCTGCTGTTTTATGTAAAGATGATATTATTACAGAAGAAGATATTAGCTTCCATAAAATTAATGAATTGAGTGATTTGCTCTCTAAAGAAATGACATTGGAAGAGTATAGCTCAAAGATTATTAATGGTTTTCTTAAAAAATATGATCATAATATTACTGAGGTAGCCAAGAAGCTAGATATTGGTAAATCAACAATTTACCGAATGAAAAAGATGGGTTTGGTTGATTAATAAATATGTTTCTACTGGATTTTGTAGGAATTCACTTATTACTAAATATCTTTTACGTTCATAATACAGTTTTCTTATAACCAAAGAATCATTGGGCTAATTACACCAAACAGCATAATGATTTTCATGATAACACTTAATTTATAGTAGTCCTGCTTTGTATTTGCTTTGTATAATTTTGGAATAACAAAAGCAAATATCGAAATATATACGATAGATAAAGAAGATCTAAATAATATTGATAATGGGAAATAGTATTGATAAGCAATCAAGAGAATAATTAGTAAAGAAAGAATAAATATAATTAAGCTCTTTAAGCTTATGGAGCTAACATTTGCTGCCCATGTATTACAACCATTTACTAAATCAGCATCAGCATCTTCCTTGTCTTTTAATAGCTCCCTAACCATATTGCTTAAGAATGCGAAAAGCATATAAAAACCTACACTAAGGTGCATCCACCTTAAGTCATAGCTAAACATAAATCCCTGAGCCAAAACATCATAAATAGTATATATCCATATTAGAAACGGAACCAAGGCTGTTGTTAAGGAAACTATTATATTTCCAATTAGCTTGCTGCACTTATAAAAATTTGAATAACCATATAATAGTGCCATTACAAATAACTGAACTGCCGCTAAGCCAATTTTTTTTGTTTCAAATGCAACATAAAAAGCCAATACCACACCAATTATATTAAATGCATATAGCAAAATATTAGCTGTGGATATTTTAATATCTCCTATAACTAGGGGTCTGTTTTTATTATTAGAACTGTCAATTGCAATATCATTAATATCATTAATAATATAACCTGCTGCTGCAATAAAAACACTTGAAAGAGCTAGAAGCACAAATATTTCATTAGTCATTCGGTAGCTTAAGCCCGAACTAGCAAAAAAATAATCCATCAAAGCAAACTTAATAATTGCTTCAGTAAGAAGTATTATTAAAAGGTTTTTCCAGCGAATTAAATTTAGTAGCGGCATCATTTTACCAATTATATGCATCCTTATTCATCCATTTTTTGTGCAACTTCAATGTTTGCTCAATAATATCACGAGCACAACCATTTCCACCGTTTTTATCAGAGATATATTCCGAAATTTCCTTTATTTCAGTGGCAGCATCTGCTGGACAGGCTGCTACACCAGCTTTTCGCATTACTTCATAATCAGGAATATCATCTCCCATATAAATTATTTGCTCATCCTTAAGCCCGTACTTCTCCTTTACTTGCTCATATACCTTAAGCTTATTGGGTACACCCAAATATACATCTTGAATATTAAGCCCATAAAGTCGTTTATACATTCCTTCAGCTTTAGCACCAGAAATAATTACTACTCTATATCCTTTTTTTACTGCCAACTGCATTGCATAGCCATCCTTAACGCTTGTCCTTCGCAAATAATGTCCCTCCTCTGTAAGTAATACCATTCCATCAGATAATACTCCATCAAAATCGAAAATAAAAGTATTTATTGATCCTAGCTTAGCTTTGTAATTCTTCATACTATTTGGTTTTCTTGAAAATTATTTTACTTATTTCTTTATAAATATTAATGTAATCAGGAGACTCTTTCAGTAAATTAATATGCTCGTTCATAATTTCAGTATTATTACGAATGGCAGGCCCTGTTTGAGCGTCAATAGGTTTTAGCGTTTTTATTTTATTAGCAGTTTCCTCAATTAATGGTCGCAATAAATCAAAACTTAAATCAGATTTAGCAATAATTTCGTCACCAATATTATACATTGCATTTGTAAAATTACAAACAAAAACTGCTGCTAAGTGCAAGGCCTTCCGTTGTTCTGAATCTATTTCATTTATATTGTTTGATAATAATATTGCTAAGTTTTTTAGTTTCTCTAAATTATCATTAGTATTTGCTTCCAAACAAAATGGAACTTCGCTAATATTAGGTAAACTAGTTTTACTAAATGTTTGCAAAGGGTAAAATACCCCATAATTTTCGTGCTTAGCAAGTGTATTCATTTCCAAAGCTCCGCTTGTATGGCATATCAATATTGAGTCATTTATGGAAGACAAATCCAATTCTAAGAAACTAGAATCATTTATAGAAATAATTACTAAATCAAGATTTTCACTAAAATCACTAACAGAATTTATTGCCTGAGCCTTCACTTTATTGGCAAGAATTTCAGCATTTGCAATACTTCTAGAATATATTTGCTCCACCTGCAAGCCAATTGCATTAATTGCCAAAGCTAGGTGGGTAGCAACATTGCCACTTCCAATAAAACCAATTCTTGTTGTTTTGCTTCTCTCTGTCATTGGATAGCGAAAGTACAAAAATCTATGTGGGATAGAAATAAAAATTTAGCCTTGTTTTTTATCCTTTCAAGGCTATTAGTACTGAACTACTTTTGAAATGACAATTATAATAACACTAAGCTTTGATTATTACAGATATAAGGTAAACAGAAAAGCCCTTCAATATGGAATTGAAAAGGCTTTGTCCGCACCAATTGTTATGCGAAAAGAGGTATCTTAATATTACTATTCAGTAAATGGTAATATTAGTCCAACAGTGAAGGGGTATAATTCTGGCCCTCTATCTTTTCTAAACATTTCGATGATTGAATAATTTGCATAAATATTTACTGGTCCCCAACCGATTCTTGCAGTAGCATCTAAGCGGAATGGCTGAAGGTAAAAGCTATCATATATTTTTGGTTTGTTTTTGCCACTGCCATCTACAGTGAATACTTGCTTTGAATGTGAACCTAATCTTACTCCGCCAATTACACCGGCAGAAATATGAAAGCTGCTACTATTATGATGGCTATTGGTCTGATATTCAAATAATATTGGTATTACTAAATAACTAGCAGTTAACTTACTCTTTTGATATGCTCTACCGTTTGTGGTGTCTGCATAGCCATATATTGTGCTGCTATCAGGGGTGATTACAATATTATCTTGAAACCTATAATTATACCATTGAATTCCTAAACCAGTCACCAATCCAAAATTTTCACCAATAATATTAAAGCTTTGCTGAAAGAAATTGATGTTAAAGTTGGTAGATTTCTCATATTTAAGCTCCAGAAACTCATATCCTTTTGGCATATCAAGGCTTCCGGAAGGAGTAAGGTAGCCATTAATTCCTAGTTCTAAACCAGCCCAATTTCCTTTGAAAAAACCAGAGCCTGAAGTTTTCCTCTTTTTAATATCAATACCATCTCCGCCATCAATAATAATAATTTCAGCACCATTACCAGCCTTCATACGGATAGTATCTTCATTTTCACTAACATAAATCCCCTCCTCTTCTTGTCCAATCCATACAGATTCATTGGAGTTAATTTTTTTGTATTTAGGGTTTTTCTTATACTTAAGCGAGCTTGAGCCTGTTATATCTGCAACAATTGTACTGTCTGAATTTAGCTTAACATCACTAGCTCCACTAGCTTGAACGCTAGCATAAATATTCTTAGTTTTGAAAGCATCAAAGTCACTAGCTCCACTGCTATGCAAATATATACTATCGACATTTCCTGATATATTAGCATCTGAAGCCCCACTAAGTTGTACGCTTAGTTGCTGATAATCTACTACTAAATTCGCGTTTGACGCACCGCTCAACTCAACATATAAGTTTTGTCCAGATATTATATTTATGGTATTTATATCTCCTGCACCGCTCATATGCAGCTCTTCAAAATTTGGAGCTCCTAATTCAATTTCCAGTTGAGAATTTTTAGCACCCCTAACATCCATTTCTAAAGTTTGATTAACAATTGTATAGCTAAATTTTTCAGGATTAAACTCATCGCTTTTTATTAAAATATAACAAGAATCAGATTGCTTAAGCTCTATGCTTAATTGTTTTCCTGCTATAACTTTTGAAAAGGTATCTGTTTTATAAATGTGTAACTCTTGGGCAGATATTGTGCCTATTAGTGCTATCAAGGTCGTTATTAGTAGTAGTCGTTTCATAATATTAAATTGTTTGTGATGAGTATTAAATTAAAAAAAACAAGCT
>JAOZKO010000131.1 GCA_029935325.1 Bacteroidales bacterium | reverse complement strand
AAATGAAGGGTATGCTTATTGAGATTTCTAATACAGAAAATCGCACTTTATATGCTGGCATGTCGGGTGCAGGAAATATTCTTCCTGCTATTTTCCCTCTAATGGCTGGTTTTCTTATTCAGCTAATTGGCTATAATTTTGTTTTTATACTTATTAGCATTTCAATGATTGTTAGTTTGTTATTTATCAAGAAACTGGATTGCAAATAGGAGATATTTATTAATACAAAAATTGTATTTTTGCAAATCATTAAATTAAAGAGTATCTATGAATAAATACACAAAGAATATCAAAAGCATGATGCTAATACTAATAGGAGTTCTATCAGCTTCCTTTGGTCTAGAGGCATTTCTTATTCCCAATGGTTTTATTGATGGTGGTGTAACTGGAATATCAATGCTTTTAGCTAAAGTCACTCCCATTAACTTACCTTATTGGATTGTCATAATTAATATCCCATTTATTATAATGGGAGCAATTCGTGTAAATCGTAGATTTGCAATACTTAGTATCATTGCGATTAGCATCTTAGCCCTTGCATTAAGCTATGTTGAATATCCAGTTATCACAGAGGACAAACTATTAATATCAATTTTTGGCGGATTCTTTCTTGGTTTAGGAATTGGTTTTGCAGTTAGAGGCAGCTCTGTAATTGATGGTACTGAGATTCTTGCACTTTCAATTAGTAGAGTAACCTTCCTATCTGTTGGCGATACAATACTTGTTCTTAATATTATAATATTCTCTTTTGCTGGTGTATTACTAGGAATCGAAACAGCACTATATTCTTTACTCACTTATTTTGTTGCTTCTAAAACAGTAGATTTTGTCATACATGGTATCGAAGAGTACTATGGGCTAACTATTGTTTCGGATATGCATACTGAAATAAAAGAAATGCTAATTGACGAATTAAATAAGAGCGTAACCCTCTATAATGCAAGAGGAGGCAAATCAACTGATCCTACTAAAAATCTAGAAGTAGTTTATACTATTGTAACAAGATTAGAAGTAAATAGAGTTGTACGTAAGATTCTAGAAATTGATTCCAAAGCATTTATTGCTGAGCATATTATGGGAGAGGTACATGGTGGCGTTGTAAAACGCAAGCCTTTGCATTAATTGAATTTTTCTATTCAATAATACCTGACACCCCACAATACTGTTGCGGGGATTCTTCGTTATACAGACCAACAATAACATAAATTACTTTGCTCCCATAATCACCTACAATTAGTGAATTAATTGTTCGTACTTACGAACAGTACTTCGTTAATGTTTTATATAAATCACACCGTCAGGCGATTACAGTTTTGTGCAATAATATATAATAGTCACAAAATCAACCCTTTGCGCCTTGGCGTCTTTGCGAGAAACAAAAACTCAACGAACTATTGTACGAACATGCCCTTAAGAAAATGCTACTTTTCTCTAACAAAACGTAAATAACCTAATAAAGAATCAAATAATATCTTATAATATTGATTATTTTATTTTATATATTTGCTGTGATTATTATTATAACATTTTAAAATTAATAATTTGATAAATGGATCATTCACAATTAGCATCGCACCACAATCTTTACAAGCTTATATATTGCATAACCAAGGTCAGCCCTGCTAAATCTTAACTTAATCACCATTCAGAAATATTCATATATTTTTTCTGCATTATCTTCTGAAAAACCAAAACCAACAACAGAACGCACAATTAAAAACAAACAAATTATGAAAAAAATTACATTAAGCTTTATATTAACATTGCTAACAGTAGGAATTATTTACGCTCAGAATGTGCAATTGGACTGGGCTAAGTCGATTGGAGGAACTAGTTGGGATCATAGCGCCTCCATTGTCATCGATAAATCCGGAAATATCTATACAACAGGTTGCTTTAGGAATACAGTAGATTTTGACCCAGGAAGTGGAACCTATAATTTAACCTCTGCCGGTCCAACCGGTAAAAATGATATTTTTATACAAAAATTGAATTCTGCAGGGAATTTTATTTGGGCTAAGTCGGTAGGGGCAAACGGATCTGACCAGGGATATTCCATTACCCTTGATGCATCTGGAAATATTTATACAACAGGAAATTTTACATATACAACAGATTTTGACCCCGGAGGCGGGATATATAATTTAACTTCTGCTGGTGGTGATGATATTTTTATTCAAAAATTGGATTCTGCTGGAAATTTTATTTGGGCCAAGTCTATGGGGGGTGGTAATTGGGATCAAGGAACCTCAATTACCATTGATGCATCTGGAAATATTTATACAACAGGATGGTTTAAGGGCTCGGTAGATTTTGACCCAGGAAACGGTGTCTGTAATTTAATTTCTGTCAGTAATTATGATATCTTTATACAAAAATTGAATTCTGCAGGGGATTTTATTTGGGCTAAGTCTATGGGGGGAAGTGCTAATGCTCACAGTCATTCCATAACTCTTGATGCATCCGGAAATATCTATACAACAGGATTTTTCACTGGCATGGTGGATTTTGACCCGGGAAGTGGAACTTATAATCTAACTTCTGTCGGTCATTATGATATTTTTATTCAGAAAATGGATCCTACAGGGAATTTTATTTGGGCCAAATCCATGGGTGATAGTTTATTAGATGACGCAAGCTCCATTAGCATTGATTATTCTGGAAATATTTATACAACAGGGTGCTATAAAAATACCGTAGATTTTGATCCAGGAAGCGGGATCTATAATTTAACTTCTGTTGGTAATTCTGATATTTTTATTCAAAAATTAAATTCGTCAGGAAATTTTATTTGGGCTAAATCAATAGGAGGAAATTTAAACGAATGTGGAGCTTCAATTCGCCTTGATACTTCTGGAAATATTTATACAGCAGGACAATTTGAAAGCACAGTAGATTTTGACCCTGGAAGCGGGACCTATAATTTAACTCCTGCTGGTTCTAGAGATATTTTTATTCAAAAATTGGATTCTGCTGGGAATTTTATTTGGGTCAAGTCTATGGGTGGAAGTTCTGATATTTGGGTAGCATCCATTAGTCTTGATGCTTCAGGAGATATTTATACAACAGGAAGTTTTTATAACACTGCTGATCTTGACCCTGGAAACGGGACCTATAATTTAACTTCTGTCGGTGAATATGACATTTATATTCAAAAATTAAAACCTATAAACTCCACTTCATTTACAACCGCTACAAAAGATAACAGCATAAAACTTTCCATTTCCCCTAACCCCAATAATGGACGTTTTACGCTAAGTATTAATAATTCAGCCGTAAAATCAGATGAAGTATATTTAATTGAAATTTATGATGTAATAGGTAATTTGCTCCATAGCGAAGAAATAAGGGGAGGAAGCTCGGTAATAACAAATATGCAAATGGAGACCCTAAGCAAAGGAATGTATTTTCTAAGTTTAAAAGCCAAAGATAATCTATTGACTTCGTGTTTTATAGTTCAATAGAGTTTGTGAATTTACGGGTTTGCTTTATATGGCTATACCTTAAATATGGCTATACCTTAACTTAATCACCACCGCAATGTAGTTTACGACCGTAGTAGTGATGGTGATTTTAAGGTGACAGATATAAGGCGTATTTCTGAATTATTTATTCGGAAAAGTTCATTATTTAGTGAAAACAAAGTTTATCCTTTGATTAAATTCTCTGATTTTAAGGAAGAGCTTTTTGCAACGCAAAGTATTGGAAGGAAAAACTATTACCTTATATCCTGACCTAAATGCTTACGATAAATGGAATGAAAAAGCGAAACAAATAGAACAGGCTTAGATTTAGCAGACCGTTAAAATATTTGAAACCAACAATAGAAATAGATATATATTCTTCATAACTTTGTTATTTTAATTTTTCATAGAACAGCTTTACTCTTGAGTAAAAACCACAATTATTTGATCTAAACTAGCCGCTTGAAATACCATCTCATTTTCATTTCTAGTATAGTATTGCCAAAGGTTATTTTTTAGCATTATAAACACTAATCATTTGTAAGATAAAGTATTATTCTGTCGGTTTTATATACACAACTCAATGTGAAATTATCTTCACTAAGCTCAATAACTTCCCAGTCATGTTTTTTTATTGGAGGTATGGTATGACTAAGATTTGGAACAATATTAAAATACTCAGGAGGAGGTATAGAATCCCAAAGATATCGTGAAAACAAGGATAATGTACATTCTTCATAAGGTGAACTAGATGTAAAAATAAGAGTGGAGCCTTCAGAATTTGATATTGGAGCATAACCCCCAACCTTTACTCTGTATTGTGTTTCAGTATCTTGCCTTGAAATAATAGTAATGTCAACTCTTGTGTCAGCGTAATACTTTTTGATTATATCCATGGAATTAATACCATTGATAGTAAAGGCTCCTATAACCCAATTACCATCTTCTAAATAACCTGTTTTATTGTTTGTTGCTATTTTTTCGCACGACCCTAGTAAAAGAATTGAAGACACAATTAAAATAAGTATTTTATACATAACATTATTAAGTTTAATGAACCACAATTTTCCCAGTAAATACTCCATCTGTATTTTGAAGTTTAATAAAGTAAATACCTTTAGTTAGTTTTTGGGTGTTTATTTTAATACGTTTGTTTTGTGTGATATAAAGCTGTTTATAAAGCACCTGCCTGCCTTGCATATCGTATAATTCGCATTGTATATTTCCGTTAATACCATTGGACTGAATATAAAAGAACCTACTGCTTGGGTTTGGGTAAATGCTAAAAGAAAGCGAGTTTTGAATATTGTTTGCTATTCCCAAGCAAGTATCTAGTATTACTTCTACCGTATCGAAGTTATAACAATGATTTTGGTCTTCTACCATTACCCAATATTGCCCACTGCCTGTGCTTGCATCTACGGTAAAAGTATTGTTGGTGGACGAGTCTTGCCAAAAATAGGATAAATAAGCATTGCTGGTCATAAGTATATATGAGGTGGTATCGCAAATAATAGTATCATGTCCTAAATTAGGCGTGGGTAATTGGTTTATGGATATATTTATGGTGTCGTAGGCCGATATTCCCATTGTATTGGTAGCTTTGTAAATATATGTGCCAGCCTGATTTGCTGTATAATACGAGCCCTGCCCAATGGGTGTACTCTGCGAAGCCTCTGTCCATTGATAGCTATAACCAGCAGTTGAAGCATAGCCTAATAATATTTGATCACCAATGCAAATGGCAGTGTCATTGCCTAAATCAACTTCGGGCATTGCATCAATTGTTATATCGTCAATGGCTATTTGCCCCTGTTGCAAACTATCGTAAAGCACTCTATACCTAAGCTTAATATTCATGCCGGCATATGCACTAAGATTTACAATAACTTGAGACCAAGGAGCCAAAGCTGTTGAATGTTGCTCTCCATAAACACTAAAAACACCAATATCCCAACTGTTTCCATTAAATACATCTACTGAGAAAGTATCCACATAGGTTGAATTACCATATTGAGAACCATACATATGATACCAAAAGCTCAAATGCGGATTATTTATATTTGTTAAATCAATGCAGGGACTCCAACAATCAGAAATATCATGGTTATAGGTTGTTGCGTAAATATAGTGTCCGTTTTGATTGCCAAGTGTATGATCATTTGCAGGGCCACTTGTGAGAGGATTCATTTGAGCTTTGCCAACAGCCCATTCATCCACATTACCAGCCGAGGGATATACCGGATGAGGATAATTACCTCTTGCCCACCCTTCATTAAATACAGTCGGAGAATTATAATATTCCTCGCCATAGCGTTTAAAGTTTTCAAAATCTTGAAAATAAGGAAATTGAGCAATATTGTAATTATAAGCAGAATAGCTTAGCGATTGGTTATTTATTAGGTTTGAATCAGCGATAATATTAACATTAGAAGAAAGATAATATGCACCCCCTATATTAGTGTTTGTGGATGTTGTTACTAAAATCTCAACTAAGCTATCCTTTTTTAGTATTCCACTATTCACAATTGACTGTATTGAAGAGCTGTTTTGACCTGTGATATTAAGATTAATAGTCATGGTATCGATGCTAAAATAGATATCTTGTATTCCAAAATTTTTCACCATAATAAATACACTATCAATACCACCACTATTACAAACTGAATCAGGCGGCTCTTGTGTATATCTCAAGCCAATTACTCCTATATCAATAAGGCTAAAATTACTCTCATCAGCACCCATATCGGGATTTGCTGGGCGAGTTTCTCCATCAATATCATCAGTTACCAATGCTATTGATACGCCTGTGCCATCCATTGCTGCATTGCTAATATGCAAATCGGTATTACTATAAAACTGAGGATCAATATTAATGGAATTAGCATCCATACCACTTAATGTTTTCCATGCAGATAGTGTACTTACTGGATTGTTTCCGTATGTTTTACCAAAATAACCATTGGTGTAAAAGTTGTTATTATTGCTTGTGATATTGTTGTTACCTTGTCCATAATCAAAGATAATTCCGTAACCACGATCAGTAAGAATATTATTCTTTAATTCACAGTGAGTTGTATTTTCAAGAAGCAGAGTATTATGAGGAATAGTATTAATATCAACATAACTGCTATCATAAATGGAATTATTTGTAAGTTTCACATATGAACTTCCTTTTATTTCTATAGCATGATGATTGTTTTGATGTCCTTCTGGTGTGTATAGAAAATTATTAATAATACTTAGAGAGCTACTAGATGTCCCATTATAGTAATATATTTTTAGGATTCTTCCAATATAATTACGTTCAATTATTGTATTTCCAATGCATGTACTCACTTCCATACCATATCTTTGTAAGTAATTATCTTTTATTATTACAGAAGATTGAAGCCCCACTTTTATATCAAGAGCATAAGGCCCAACAATTGGATTAGTAATTATATTGCCAAGGAAAGTATTGTTTAGGATTTGATTGCCTGAATAAGGACTAGAGCTTCCTGAGCCTGACATATACACCCCAAAAGCATAAAATCCCTTAAATAGATTATTAATAATATGAATATTATTGCAAGTTAAATTATAAAATAGATGTGACAGCGGGTGATTACCTGACCCTCCCTCAAAAACACAATTATTAATCATTATATGATTTGAAGAGTTTGTAACTCCAAATAATGTAGCATTGTTTATTGAATTATTATTTAATACGAATGTAAGATATTGAAAATTAATATTATTAGATGCATTAATATGAATAAGTGCATTTAAAGATTGTAGAGTATAAGTAATCAACACACTAGTACTATCACCATTAGCAGATTGAAAAGTAATGGTATTTGTAGTTGATGTTCCTTGAATGCTACCAATGGTTATTTGCTCATTATAAATACCTGCTTCTATATTAAATACAACTGGC
>JAOZKO010000130.1 GCA_029935325.1 Bacteroidales bacterium | reverse complement strand
AATAGGCTTGTTATACTGATTACTGCAAAAATCTTTTTCATGTCTTTTGATTTTAGAGTGGGCTTAATAAGCTGCTAAGATATAGAAATTAATGATATCTAAAAACTATTTACTAATTTTGTCCAAGGTAGCCGCATATTTTATATTCTGAGCTATTTCTTTTCGCTGCGTTTAAAGGTTTATCTATCCACGAATATGCAGCAAAGCTTCATATTCGTGGAATACAATTCGTGTAATTCGTAGATTATTGTAGGCTAGTATTTTACAAGTATTTGATACGTAAATTAAATAAAGTAAGGTTTGCCCTGAGGTATATGCAAATTCCTTAAAGTCTCAAGCCACAAATTCCTTACTTTTGCAGATTAATTTAATTAGCATCATATAATGGAAATTGAAAAGGAAAAGTCGCTTAATTTTATTGAGCAAATTATAGAGAAGGATTTAGAGGAAGGAAAGAACGAAAAACGTGTTCATACTCGCTTTCCGCCTGAGCCTAATGGTTATTTGCATATCGGTCATGCTAAAAGTATATGTTTGAACTTTGGTTTAGGAAAGCAATATAATGGGAAAACAAATCTCCGTTTTGATGATACCAATCCTACCAAAGAGGAGGACGAGTATGTTAATAGCATAATTGAAGATGTTAAGTGGCTCGGATTTCAATGGGATGGTGAGATTTGTTTTACTTCTGATTATTTTCAGCAGCTATACGATTGGGCTGTTCAGCTTATAAAAGAAGGCAAAGCCTATGTAGAGGAGCAATCAGCGGAGGAAATAAGCGCACAGAGAGGAACACCACAAATGCCAGGTACATTTAGCCCTTTTCGAGATAGAAGCATTGAGGAAAATTTGGATTTATTTGACCGTATGCGCTTAGGTGAATTCGAGAATGGTAGTAAAGTTTTAAGAGCGAAAGTAGATATGGCATCGCCAAATATGCAAATGCGCGACCCTGTTCTTTATCGCATACTTCATGCTCACCACCACCGTACTGGAAACAAATGGTGCATTTATCCTATGTATGATTTTGCCCATGGCCAAAGCGATTATCTAGAAAATATTACCCACTCTATTTGTACACTTGAGTTTGAAAACCACCGACCATTATATGATTGGTTTTTAGACCAGCTTGCTAGTGGCGACCGACCTCAGCAAATAGAATTTGCCCGATTAAATCTTAATTATACAGTAATGAGCAAACGCAAATTACTGGAATTAGTAGAAGGAAGTTATGTTAGCGGCTGGGATGACCCACGTATGCCGACTATTTCGGGACTGCGCCGAAGAGGATATACACCTGAGTCTATTCGTAATTTTGCCGATAGAATTGGTGTTGCAAAACGTGATAATGTTATTGAAGTTAGTTTATTAGAATTTATTCTACGTGAGCACCTTAACAAAATTACCGATAGAGTAATGGCGGTTCTTAAGCCCATTAAACTTACAATTACTAATTATCCTGAAGGAGAGTTTGAAGATATTGAGCTAATAAATAACCCTGAGGATGAGCAAAGCGGAAGTCGTATTGCTCCCTTTGGTAGAAATATTTATATAGAGCAGGATGATTTTATGATTGATGCTCCTAAGAAGTTTTTCAGACTAAGCCCCGGTAGAGAAGTTCGCCTAAAGGGTGCTTATATAATCAAATGTGAAGATTATAAAACTGATGAAAACGGAAATGTTATAGAGATTATTTGCACTTACGACCCAGCGACCAAAAGTGGTAGCGGAATAAATCGTAAGGTAAAAGGAGTACTTCATTGGGTGAGTGCTGAAAAAAGTATCGATGCTGAGATTAGACTTTATGATCGATTATTTAATGATGAAGACCCAATGGGTCATAAGGATGCTGATTTTAAAGAATTCCTTAATAACGACTCGCTTAAAGTGTTAACTAATTGCAAATTAGAACCAAGTTTGGCAACTGCTAAAGTAAATGATAAATTCCAATTTCAACGATTAGGATATTTCTGTGTAGATACTGATAGTACTGAAAATAATTTAGTATTTAATCGTACGGTTTCGCTGAGAGATTCCTGGGCAAAAAAGCGCAAATAATCTTATAATATTTTTGAAAGATGTCAATTAAAGTTACCAATGTTAGCAAGTTATATGGCAAGCAAAAAGCCCTTGATCAAGTAAGTTTTGAAATTGAAAAAGGAGAAATTGTTGGACTATTGGGGCCTAATGGTGCTGGAAAATCAACACTAATGAAAATTATTAGTTGCTATATTCCACCAAGCTCCGGGCAAGTTGAAGTAATGAATTATAATGCCCTGGAAGAGCCCTTAGCTGTAAAAAGTAATATTGGTTATCTGCCCGAAAGTAATCCTTTGTATTATGAAATGTATGTTTTGGAATACCTGAATTTTGTTGCAGGGATTTTTAAAATAAAAAACAAAAAGCAAAGGATAAAAGAAATAATTACACTTACTGGACTAGACAAGGAGCAACATAAAAAAATTGGTGCTTTATCAAAAGGATATAAGCAACGACTAGGACTAGCACAGGCATTTATTCACAACCCTGAGGTTCTGATATTGGATGAGCCAACTAGTGGATTGGATCCAAATCAGTTAATTGAAATAAGGAATGTAATAAAGCAAATTGGCGAGTCAAAAACCATACTTTTCTCTTCGCATATAATGCAAGAGGTGGAGGCAATTTGCGACCGTATTCTTATTATAAAAGATGGAAAACTAATAGCCGATAGTCCTAAAAATAAAATCCAAGAGTTATGGAAAGACAAGGAAATCCTTATTGTTGAGTTTAAAGAGGATATTAATGTCTCCCTTTTGGAAAAAACAGAAGGTATTGAGCAGGTTTATTCTGAAGGATTGGGGAAATATAAAATAACCGTAGCATCAAAAACAGATATTAGACCATTGATTTATGATTTTGCAAAATCTGAAAACCTTACACTCATTGGCTTACAGACTGAAGAAATTAGTTTAGAGCATATCTTCCAAAACTTAACTCAATAATTAATTTTCCATAATTTATGATATCTGAAAAATTAATAAATTGAAGTAATAATTTCAAAATAATTTCGTTTTTAAACAGTATTAGTAAACAATTATATGAAGCAAACTTATACCTTAATTGTATTAAGCATTTTATTTTTTCTAAGTTCTTGCGAGCTTACTAATTCTGATGATGGTGTTCCTGCTAAAATTCACATAACTTCTTTCGACTTTAAATCTGAGTCTCATCAAGGGACTGATTCTGTAAATATTAATGATGGTTGGGTTTATGTTGATGGAGATTTAATTGGAGCTTTTGAAATACCATTTACTGCACCAATTTTAAATACCGGAAGTCATATGATTGAAATCCGACCTGGTGTAATTCTTAATGGTATAGCAGGTACTCGATCTATTAACCCATTTTTCGAATCATATTCACAGAGTGTTGATTTAGTTGCAGGTCAAACAATAAAACTATATCCAAAATCGTCGTATATTGATGATTTGGAGTTCCCTTGGAATAATAGAGGAGAAGAAGATTTTGAAGAAGGAGGAATTAGTCTTGATTCTGTTAGTGGCTCCTCCACAAAAATATTCAAAAGCACAAATGACGTATATGAGGGAGATTATTCAGGGGAAATATTTTTAGATAAAGGACACCTTAACTTCTCATCGCAAAGCACCACTGAATTTGACTTACCGGGTGCTGGTGCTGCTATTGTAATGGAAATTCATATCAAAAACACTAGCATTCCTCTTGCAATTGGTATGTATGTAAATTTGCCCGGAGGAACGGTTGTAGATGTAAGCCATATGGGTGTTACTCCTGGACCTGATTGGAAAAAATTATATGTAAATTTCACCGAATTAGTAAGTCATTATTCTACTGCTCAAACTTTTAGAGTAACCTTTAGAGCAGACCTTGGCTCTGTTGAAGATTCAACATCAATATATCTCGATAATATTAAAATAGTACACGTTAAATGAATCGAACTTTACAAACTATAAAGTATTTGATTGCAGATTTTATGTCTGCACTAATTGCATGGGCTTTGTTTTTTGTATTTCGTAAAAATTACTATATCCCTATACAGAATAATTGGCAGGAAATTATTCTTGATGACCCTAAATTATATTTAGGACTTATTGTATTCCCTTTTTCTTGGTTATTATTTTACTTTTTTCTGGGTACATATAAATCCATATATCGAAAATCTAGAATTAAAGAATTGGGATTAACTTTTATAAGTAGTATTATTGGCGTTTCAATAATATTTTTCCTTGTTATCCTTAATGACAAAATCAACTCATATACAGAGTTATCCTCTTATGCTGTAGTTTTATTTAGTTTGCATTTTAGCCTTACAGCTTTATTTCGCCTAATAATAACAACTATTACTGTTAGAAAAATTCATAGTGGAGAAATTGGATTTCGCACTTTAATTGTTGGGGGCAACGGAAATGCTACCTCCATTTTTTTAGAAATTGTTAATCAACACTTATCCTCTGGTAATAAGTTTCTTGGCTTTGTAAATGTAAATGATTCCAAGGAGTTTATGCTAGCTCAACACTTAAGTCACCTTGGTCATTATTCGGAGCTTAGCAAAATAATTTCCAATGAAAAAATAGAGGAGGTAATTATTGCTATTGATCCCAGTGAACATAGTAAAATTAGAAGTATTATCACTGCACTACAAAGCAGTAAGGTAATAATTAAGGTTATTCCCGATATGCATGATATTATGCTTGGCTCGGTGAAAATGACTGCTATTTTTCAGGCGCCATTAATTCAGATTTACCCTGATATAATGCCCTATTGGCAAGTGGTGCTAAAACGACTTATGGATGTTGTATTCTCCTTTTTGGCAATTATTCTTCTTTCCCCACTTTATTTATTTACCGCATTAGGTGTTTACTTTACTTCCAAGGGGCCGATTTTCTATTCTCAAGAACGCATTGGAATAAATGGCAAAGCATTTAAAATGCTTAAATTCCGAACAATGCATGTAAATGCAGAACTCGATGGCCCACAACTTAGTTCCGAAAATGACCCACGAATTACTCAATTTGGTAGTTTTATGCGCAAAATACGGTTGGATGAAATTCCTCAGTTTTTTACAGTTATAAAAGGTGATATGAGTATCGTTGGCTATCGCCCCGAGCGGCAATATTTTATTGATCAAATTGTAGAAAAAGCTCCACATTATAAGCTCTTGCTGAAAATAAAACCAGGTATAACATCATGGGGACAAGTAAAATATGGCTATGCTGAAAATGTTGATGAAATGATAGAGCGTTTAAAATATGACGTTCTTTATATTGAAAATATGAGTATTGCTGTGGATTTGAAAATCCTTTTCTATACTATCATTATTGTTATGATGGGTAGAGGGAAGTAATATGTTTTATTGCTCCAAAATAAAGCCTTAATTAAAATAATAGAACTAATCTACTTCATCTAATCTTTTCATCGCCTTTCTCACCTTCTTCTTTCTTGCAGCTGATTTCTCTCGCAATTGATTTCTGTACAAATAATAAAATGCAATAGCAATTATCATTATTGAATCACTAAGAATCAATAAGTGGTGGAAATAGAAAGTGTCTTGTGATATTAGAAGCAGTATTTTAAAAATTGCTCCAATAATCAATGCTGAAAAGCTAATTATCTTAAAGAATTTACCTGTTAAAGCAAGAATTACAAAAGAGAATACCACTAGGAGAATAAGCCTTATAATAACCGCTGAATCAAAACCTGCTTGAAAATTATTAGTCTGCTCGATAGTCTCAGGGAAAAACAAAACTGAGAAAAAGTAGAAAATCATTGCAGCTTTGAAACCGAATTCAACTACATAAGATTGAAAATGTTTATGTTCGCTCATATTAATTTAATGTCTGAACAACAAAGATACAATTATAATTGATTATCTGACTAAAATTTTCGCCTCCATCATATCTTGAATTGCATATTTTAATCCTTCACGCCCCAGGCCAGAATCCTTAACTCCTCCGTAAGGCATATGATCCACTCTAAAAATAGGTGAATCATTAATTATTACTCCTCCTACTTCCAAGGTATTAAAAGCATAATCCATTTCTTTTATTTTATCGGTAAAAATACCTGCCTGTAGTCCAAACTCACTATTATTAACTTCAGAAATAGCACTTTTAAAGTCTGCAAAAGGCTCTAAAGTAACAACTGGGCCAAATACTTCCAATGCACAAACTTTCATTTTAGACTTAGTATTAACAAGTACAGTAGGCTCGTAATATGTCCCATTTCTGTTTCCTCCACAAATGATTTTTGCTCCTTCCTCCACTGCTTCATTTACCCAACTCTCAATACGAATTGAGTTTGCTTCATCTATCATTGAAGATATCTCAGTCTCCACGGACATTGGATCACCTAACTTAAGTTTTTTGACTTCTTGAACAAATAATTTGGAAAATTCATCAAAGATTTCCTTGGCAACATATATTCTTTGGGCGTGGATACACACCTGACCAGAATATGCAAATCCACCAATAACAGCCTTGCGCACTGCAACCTCCAAATTTGCTGTTTTAGTGATTATCAAGCCTGCATTTCCCCCAAGCTCTAGAACAACTTTTTTTCTACCTGCATCTGCCTTCATCATCCAACCCACATGTGGTGAGCCAGTAAATGACAATAGCTTAAATCTATCATCAGTTACCAACTGATTTCCTATTTTACGATCCATTGGTAAAATAGATACTGCTCCTTTTGGCAAATCGGTTTCATCTATTATTTGCGCCAAGGCTAAAGTGGATAATGGTGTATTAGTAGATGGTTTAAGTATTATTGGGCATCCAGCAGCAATAGCTGGAGCAATTTTGTGAACTGCTAAATTCATAGGGAAATTAAATGGTGAAATACCTGCTACTAAGCCCACTGGGAAATATCTTATAACACCATGTTTGCCTTCCCCGGAAGGAGTCCAATCTAAACTCATAACTTCTCCTGGTAGCCTTTTGCATTCTTCAGCAGCAACTTTAAAGGTTTGTATAGACCTTTCTATTTCTCCCTTGGCATATATCATAGGTTTGCCTGATTCTAAGCATAATATTTCTGCAAAGGAATCAATTCTTTCGCTTAATGTATTAGAAATATACATTAAAGCTTTATATTTTATATAAGATGGAAGATTTTGCATTTCTAATCGAATACCTTCAGCAGCTTGTATTGCCTTTTCAAGATTCGATTGATCTGCTAAATAAGTAGTTGCAAATGATTGTTGTGTAAATGGATTTATAACATCAAGTGAGTGAGTGGTTTCAATAAATTCTCCCCCGCAATAAATTTTGTAGTTTTTCATGGTTTAATACTTCATTAATGTTTTGTTTCTCGCAAAGACGCCAAGGCGCAAAGGTTTATTTATCTGTATATAGTGCTTGCCCGAAAACGTCAATTTCTTCGTTATGCTTGTGCTGAAAGCCTACTCCTGCATAATATTAGTTTGAACCCTAATAGACTCTTT
>JAOZKO010000129.1 GCA_029935325.1 Bacteroidales bacterium | reverse complement strand
TCTAATTCCTTTTGTTTTCGGAATACTCACCAAGCTAACTTCAGCAATGTTTATTCCTATGCTTATGGTATATTATTTTGTTTTTGAATATATACCAATGAGCACTGGCGAGAAGCAAGCTAGGCGTAATAGACTTATTATTCAAGCAATTCTATTATTTGTTCTAATGTTGGTATCGGTGGCATTTATTATGAATATGCAGTCGGATACTTTCCTCCCAGGGACTCATAGCCGCTGGCAGTATTTAATAACTATGCCCTTTGTTTTATTGCATTATTTTATCTCATTCTTTATTCCTTATAATCTTAGTGCTGATACTGATTGGTCCATACTTGAGAGTGTTTGGAATATTAGATTCTTCACAGGTATGTTGTTTGTAATTGCAATGCTTTTTGCCTTTTACAAAACATATAATAAGAAACATCTAGCACCAATTAGCTTTGGAATATTATGGTTTTTTATTGCCCTAGCACCAACTTCTAGTTTTATCCCTCTTTCTGAAGTTCTTAATGATCATAGGATGTTTTATCCATTTGTGGGACTTACTTTAGCTGTGGTTTATCTTATTTCTATTTTTATTATAAAAAAGGAATACGCTATTCGCGAAAATAATACTTACCAAGCTGTATTGGCAATATTAGTTGTTACTATCTTAGGAGCTCATTTTGTTGGCGTTCGTCAGCGTACCGAGGTATGGGATAATGGTGAGTCATTATGGTATGATGTGACAATAAAAAGTCCAGAGAATGGTAGAGGGTTAATGAATTATGGGCTCAGATTGATGTCTCAGGGCGATTATAAAGGTTCCATGGAATATTATCAACAAGCACTAGAGTTTAGCCCACGATATTCCTACCTCTTTACCAATATGGGGATTTGCTATAATGCTATGGGGAATCAGGAACAAGCGGAGGAGAGCTTTAAAAAAGCATTACAATATGGATATTATAGCCACAAACCGCATTATTATTATGGTGAGTATTTGTTAAAGCATCAAAGATATCAGGAATCCATCACAGAGTTTAATATTTCATTGGAGATGGCTCCGCAGTATCTTTATAGTATGTATAAACTTATGGAGCTTTATGCTGCCATTGAAGATTGGGAAAATCTGAAAGTAATCATTGCTAAAGCACAAAACTTATTTCCTAATGATATCACAGCATCTTACTATGCAGATGTGGCGGTGGGTAAAATGACAAAATTGGACTTAGCCCGCAAGCGTTCAATAAATACACCAGACGCTTCTACCTTCTTGAATTTGAGTTTGCAATATTATTTTGCCAAAAAGTTTGATTCCAGCGCTTGGGCAGGAAATAGAGTTCTTGATTATGATCCTAATAATATTTCTGCTTATAATAATATTTGCGCAGCTAATAATGTAATGGGAAATTGGGAGAAAGCTATTGCTGCTGGCACAAAGTCTTTGGAACTAAATTCCGAGAATCAATTGGCGAAAAACAACTTAAATATTTCCTATAAGCGACAGGCACTTCAGAACCAGATTTCAGAAACTAATGATGCCACTGAACTAATTGATTTGAGCCTTAAACTTTATACTGAAGAGATGTATTTGGATTGTGTAAAAGCATGTGAGAAATCCTTAAAATATCAACCTAAAAACTCCATTGCCTATAATAATATTTGCTCAGCATATAATGCTATGGAAAACTGGAGTGAAGCTGTAAAAGCAGGGGAGAAGGCTGTTGAATATGCCCCAGAATACCAATTGGCTAAAAATAATTTGGCTTATTCTATTCGGATGCTTGCAGCTAGTAAATAGTGTTGGACTAGCTCCAAACTTCCAACTTAGTGAACAAAATAACTTCAAATATGAAATGTGTTTTGTGCTATGTGTTTTGTGTTTGAGATGAATACCTAGTAATAGACATCTAGAACTAGTATAACTAATATGAGATTTTAGTGCTGGTAAAACTTCCAACTCCGAACTCCCAACTCCGAACTCCCAACTCCGAACTTTAAACCTACAAAACATAAACAATCCCGAGGGAAACCGAAAAATTTGAATAATTGAAAGTTTGTTCAGGAAGTTGAAGTGGTTTATCCACATCTGGGTTTTGGCTATATTGGTCTTCTACCCAATCATTAAAATCTATTTCACTTTCAATAGGGAGTAGATTTGGATTGTGTTCTATTGTATTATTATCTCTAACTTCTACTATACCTGCATAATATGGCGTATAAGTATAATTTTCGAAGGTAAAGCTTAGTGTGGCAAATACATTAGACTTAAGCTTATATTGCAATCCCCACATCACTGATAATCCTAAATTTGGTTTGCCTTTATACTCCCAAAAATACTCCATCTTATTTGAGTCTAATTCTGTGGTTTCCTTTAATTTTTGGTCGGTAAAATTAATAGACACACCTAAGCGAATAAAAGTATTTATCTTTTCGTTGTCAGTATTAATCTGGAAAGCAGGAATTAATGAGAATCTATTGGCTGATAATAACCTATTTTTTTCTAGTGCAACGCCACCAATTGCTATTACTTCATTAAAATCAGCTTTTGCAAGAAAGCTATATTTAAATCCTAAATTTACACTAGCAAATGAAGATACAGAATATGAGAAATTTGCTAATAATGAAGGCCCTGATCCTAGGCTAAATTTCTTATTCTGACTTTTGTAAATATCATCCTGTAATTCAGTATTGACAAAGGTTTCTACTGAATTTTTGAAAACTCCAAACCCATAAGAAGCATCTAAGCTGATAGTAGCAGTATTGGATTGTGAAAGCCCCGTAAAGGAAAGCAATAGAGTAATTGGAAATAGTATAATAAAGAGTTTAGTTTTTTTCATTTTCTATCTAAATAAAATAACAAATCCATATTGATTGAAAGAATCACCAGAATAGTTAGTATAATCAATTCGCCAATTATAAGAGCCATCAGGAGCTCTTTCGCCATTATACGTTCCGTCCCAAGCTTGAAATGGGTTTCTTGTTTCGAAAATCAGCTTTCCCCAACGATTGAAAATCATAAGATGGTAATTGCTGACATTCTCGATATATGGAAGAAAACCATCATTAACACCATCTGCATTGGGAGTAAATGCATTAGGAACCCATATTACTTGATTGCATTCGCTATATGTAACCATGCAACTATCACTAGCAGAGCCGCAAATATTTGTAATACTAACATAATACAGTCCAGGTTCGCTAACATGCATAGAGGTGTCTGTGGTATTGTTTTGCCAAACGTAATGCCCTATTGAACTTCCGTTAAAAGTTAAATCCTTGCCAATACATAAATTAGTATCGGAGCCTAGGTCAATTCCTGGTGGTAATAAAACCTTAAGAAAGAAGTTGTCGTTTGATTTGCAGTTGTTTGTATCAGTAATTTCTAATTGATATAAACCTTCAGTTTTTGCTGTAAAATACCTAGTAGTATAGTATCCCTGCCATAGGTTTGATAAGGAATCATTACCGGCATCTAGTACCACCGAATCGCCAATGCAAATTGTTGTGTCGGGAGGAAGTGAAATAGGTGGGGCCGTGAAAATATTAAGTATCTCAATTGTATCAGTATCTGAGCCGCAGTCATTAGTTGCTTTTAGCCAATAAATTCCTACACTATCAATATATCGGGTGGCAGATGTACTTCCATCGTCCCATAAGTAGTTAGAAGCAAAAGAACTAGTGATACTTTTTGTTTCGTTCTTGCAAAATGACATGTCAGGTCCCAAATTTACATTTGGTGGGCCAATAACTCTTGCGTGTCGAAATATAGTATCCGTTGTATCGCAGTGATAGACAACTAATGCTACAATATGGTCGCCAATAGAATTAAAACAATATTTTGGGTTGAATATTTTTGTGCTATCATAAATAGGGTTTTCTCCGAAGTAATATATTACTGAATCTACTCTAGTGGAATCTCCACCAAAAGAGAAAATAGAAGTATCCCCAATACATACTTTAGGAACACCAAAACTATAGTTAAAAGGAACCAGATTCATTTGTGGCAAACCTGCTTCACATTTTCTACCATTCAAATGAATAGCAGTTGGGTTATAAGTGCTATTATTACCCATTACTAATGGGTTTTCAATTCTTCCTAAATAGTAGGAATTGTCTTTAGAAACATATATCTTTTTATCTGGGCCAATTTGTAAGCTTCCTAATAGTTGAGCTTGAGAACTTAATACAATTTTAGAGTTTTGGATAGCAGTTTGATTCCAGTTAGCTAATGAAAACTGAAGTAACTGTCCGGATGCGGTAGTGACATATAAAACGAATCCGGTATGGCTAAATTCTACTCCATAAGCATTTGGAATACCTGTAATTAGTATTGGGTCGTAAACTTTACCCGTTGCATTATTAAAGCGAAATACTTCTACCACACCATCTGCCATTTTAGTAAGAGCTAATTTGCTGCCTGATAAACTAACCTTTATGCAGCCCTTGGCATTAATAGTGTTGCCATTATGCACTGAACCCACATTAGAAATAATAGGATTAATATCCAATCCTGTATCCTCAATATTATATGAATAAAAGGCATCTGAATTCCATTGATGGGTGATGAGCCATGTGCTTTTTAAATTGCAATGTCTCGTGAGTGTCATTCGCTCGGTTGCTGAGCTTAATAAACTAATATTCTTTTGTGCAATACTAGGCAAAGTAGAGCTATTATCTAAAGTAGAATAACACAATCCATTGCCGCCATTATGGGCATCAGTAGTGAATAAATATATAGTGTCAACTTTTGGAGGTAAGTAGAAAAGTGCTGATTGGCATGAATTAATACTTCCATTAAGGTTATTGCCATTATTTAATAGCTGACCTGTATGATGCCATATTTTTTCACCATTTGAATAAAGCATGGGAATGCCTGGTAAAGACTCAAATGTAGCACAGCCTTCAGGTGTACTCATTTGATTATCAGTAAGTGTAACGATATTGGTATTAGTAATAAAACTTATCCCTGCCTTCTGACCGAAGTACCATACTCGAGGAGTCTGTGCATCTAATTGCAATACCAATAACATGCCTAGAACCATAATGATTATTGGCTTTAGCATATGATATGAGGTTCTAAATTGCATTATAGATTATGGGTTTTTTGGTAAAGTCAAAGATATAAAAATTATATGAACTTCCTCATAGACAAAATAATAATTGAAAAGGGTGCTTTAGGTCTTATAATATTTAAGATTTAAGAGTACGATTTAAGATTTAAGAGGTGGCTATGCTCCACGTGAATATTATAAGTGCTTGTGAAGTCCTCCTTGGCGAAGGAGGTGGCCATTTTTTTTATGAGTTGATTTTTTCTGGTTTGAAATATTTTTCCAAAAAATGGACGGAGGATTGACTTATGTATGTAAGGCTAAAGTTTAAAGTTCACCTACGCTAAAGCTTCGGTGAATGAAAAGGGGCTTCGCTTTCCAGCAACAACAAACACAAAACACAAAACACACCAACACACCAACACATTTAAGAGTACGATTTAAGATTTAAGAGGTGGCTATGCTCCACGTGAATATTATAAGTGCTTGTGAAGTCCTCCTTGGCGAAGGAGGTGGCCATTTTTTTTATGAGTTGATTTTTTCTGGTTTGAAATATTTTTCCAAAAAATGGACGGAGGATTGACTTATGTATGTAAGGCTAAAGTTTAAAGTTCACCTACGCTAAAGCTTCGGTGAATGAAAGCAAAAGTATAAAGGTAAAATGAGCTACGCTATTTTGAAGTTTTAAGTTCTCTTAATCCAGAGTCATACGATGACTTTGAGTCATCGTATGACTGACTTTGCTTGAAAATGGTCGGAGGATTGACTTATAAGAACGTAAGGCAAAAGTTTTAAGGTCTCATATTTATTGAAAGTTATTCTTTCAATACTTTAACAAGCCTTGGTTTTCCTTCTTCTGTTCTTATTTCAATAAAATAAATACCTGGAGATTCCTTAATTTCAAACTTTATTAGACTGGTAGCTTTATAAGTTTTAGTGATGACAATTTGCCCAATAACATTTCTTACCACAATATTTACCTTGTTATAAGTTTTACCTAAATCAATATTTATTTTATCTGATATAGGATTTGGATAGACATTTAAAGATAAGTCATAATCACTCTCATTAATTCCTACATTATTTATTGTAAGACATATAGAAGTATCAATACATGTATTTTCAGTAATTTCCACTGCATAACTACCATTTGCAGTTGGAATGAAACTTTGGTTGGTTGCTCCTGATATCATGGAGTATGAATTATTGCAATTCAACCACTGATAAGATGCTCCGACAGCATTTGCTGTAAGGTCTATACCGGTTTGCGTTATTAATGTGTTAACAGTATCTATCGTTAAATTAATAGTCATAATACTGTCACAAGCTGCTGCATTTGGAATAGTATCCATATAAGTTCCTGATGTATTCCATATATAATTACCACTTGGAGAAGTATAGGTAAAACATGATGTCGGGTTGATAGTTGCAAATGTTGTTGTATTAATTGTCAGATTAAGGGTAATTATACTATCACAGCCAGTTATATTAGGGATTGTATCAGTATAGGTTCCTGATGTTGTCCATATTTGGTTACCACTTTGAGAAGTAAGACTATTACATGCCGTTTCAGAAATTGTGCTTGTGGTATTAGAGCAGGTTTTCTTCCCTGTCAAAACTACATTATCAACACACCATGTATCTGAAGAGCTACTTGAACGAACTTTTATTTTTAATTTGAGTTGAGATATTGATCCGGGGAAAGAAACTCCACAAGTACTGTATCCCATAGTTGTTTGAAGCCCAGTGGTTGTAGGTTGAAAAACAGTTGCGTTTGTAGGCAGATAAAACACTTCTGCAACACCCGTTGCACTATATGCCCATGTTGAATTATTTGCAGTTGAGCCTTTAATTATCAATCTTTTAGTATAAGTAACTCCATTATCAATAGAATAGTAAACTTCAACATAATCTAAATTATCAGGGCCACCTGAAGTGCTACTAAGGTTCATTGCAGCTAGTCTAAACCCAATCCAAATTGTATCATAAATTGCTGGAATAGTTATATTATTGAACTCAAGAATGGAGCCTGAGCTAACTGCATGAGTTTCCCAAGCTCTCGAGCCGTTTATTCCAATTGGACTGTTCGAAGGGCTAGCATTAGCTAGTGTATAGCCGCTTAGAAAGGTAGGAGTGCCTGAGTAAGACCATACAGGAGACTGAGGGCTAATTTCAAAGTCTTGTATGGCTATTGTATCAATTATACTTTGTGAAAAAACTGTTTTGGTATTTAGTCCAAGGAATAAAGCAAGAAAACACATTGAAATAATTAGAATTGATTTTTTCATAATTGTAGTTTATAATTTGACAATTTTGTTAATACGCAATATTACAAAAATTATTAATGCAGTTGATTGGGGCAAATATAAAGGTTTGTCCTGCTTTTTTGAGTAGGAGGTGGGCATTTTTAAAAAGAGTATTCTTGAACAGTGGGAGTGCGACTTAAAGTCGCGCCCCCACTAAGTTCTT
>JAOZKO010000128.1 GCA_029935325.1 Bacteroidales bacterium | reverse complement strand
TATCCATTTTAAGAATTTCTTTTACAATACTGGTTTTCCCTGATCCAGAAGGTGCAGAAAATATTATTAGTTTTGGTGTCATTTGGTATTAGTTTTGGATTCTATATAAATTGAGTCTAGATTGTAGTACTTTGCTTCCCAATTAAACTCATAATTGTTTTCATTTATATTTAAAAAGTTATGAAGAGATGTGTGAAAAATAATAGGTTTTATTGCAACACTTTTTGCCCCGTTTTTCTTATGCCTTCTAATTAAGTCTTCTCTAAGTGACATTTCGGTATCGAAATCCCTAGCCTCAAATAGAAAAACATAATAAGCTTTAAGAATATTTCCTTGAAAGAAAATAGATTTGTAGTTGCCATGAGCAAATTCATTTTTATTAACCGCATGTATACCACTAAAACTAAAAACTATAATAAGTGCTGCAAAAAGACCAATCCATTTTCTAGATATTTTAAAATTTCCTTTTTGCTTGACTTGTTTAGCAATTATCAAAATATTAAATAGTAAAACAATCATTGAAAAATATGAACCAAAATTTATGACCCTACTTGGAGGTAAGTGATTAAGAATTAATACGGAGGGGAAGAAGATGCTAGAAATTATAATTACAGAACTAATAACAAGTATCAATGGTTTAATTGTAGGAATATTTACTGAAAACAATTTTGAATTAGAATTTACAATTAAACTGAAAATTAAGACAATGCTAATGGTAAAGGAAGGGTTTTGAATTAAATATGAAAGAGTATATATAGTAGTTTTAATAGTTAAAAATACTGCTGACAGTAAATGAATAGAAGCCCCTAAAGAATTGTGTCTTTGATAGTTTCCTGGCGCTAAAACCATTAACAAACCAAAGCAAGCCACAATAAATAAGAGGAATATAGTAGGCTTTATACTTTTTTTTGCCTTAATATCATATATTGAGCTAAGTATTAACATAATAATAAGAGGAACAATGGATAACTCTATTAGGCCTATTGAAAGTGTTGCTATCATAGAATTAAATAAAAGGTATTTAGGGAGACTTATTCTATTAGATTTTTCTAAAATAATATTGCCTAGAAAAAAAGTAGACAATGCTAAACTAAATTGATAAGCAGTTGCAGAAGGATACCAATATGAAAACTCAAAAACACTTATTATGCTATTAATAAAAACCACAAAAATAAACAGCGATATGATAGTGACTCTTCTTAGTGAATATGACTTGATAAATATAGCCTTAACTAAATAATAAATGCTTAATATGGTAATAAATTGAATGCTTACCAAAGCGAATCTTAAACCCCAAATAGAATTATATCGAAATGGGTCAAGAGCTCCAAGGAACATACTGAAATACCTCCCAGACCAATTAAAATACATTTCCTTTACAAAACTAAAAGTACTTTGTGAATGCATTTTATAGGCAAAGAAAAAATCATCTCCCTGTGGGTGTACATAAAACATCAAAGCAAAAAAAGGAAATATTAAAACTAATAATCCAATTAACACCCAATATTCTTGCTTTCTTGACATTATAAATCAGTATCTTTATTAAAGTTAATCCCAATTACATCTGTAGCTTTTCCATAAATAACAGTATCTGAACGTTGAATAATTATAGAATCCATATTATAATAATTTGCTTCACAATTAAAAAACCATAATTCAGGTGCCTTATTAATATTTGCATCTGTTAATATTAGCATCTTCGCATTATTCTCTAATGGCTGAACTACTAAATTCTTCCTATTCTCTTCCTGTGCTTTTTTAAAAGAAAGATATCGATTAGTCATTTCTTCACTAAAATCAGATGCTTCAAAAAGCAAAGTATAATATGCACCCAAAACATTAGACTGAAAGTACATAGATTTCCTGTTCTTCTCGTATTTAATTCCATGAGAAACCTCTGGCATAACAACCTTATATGCACCACTAAATATTGAAATAAAAGTTAATACGATAATTGTATTAATAAGGAATTTAGAAATTTGAATTGATATAATAGACTTGAAGAACTCTAGTATAAATATAATATTTACTAGGATGAGTGCCAATAGAAAAAATCCTACAAAGTTATAAATTCGCCATGCTGGCATATATCCAAGTGAGAAAAGTGAAGGAAAAAACATTAGTACAATAGACGTAGAAGTGAAGATAATTATCCAAATTGGATTAATTAACTTTATATCAACTACTAATAACCTTTTTTCTATGATATACTTATTGACAAAAATAATAAACAAAAATCCACTTAAAATTAGAGACGCATTTTGTATAAAAAACCCGAATAAATATACGCTACTTTTTACTGAAAGATAAACTCTTACTATAAAATTATATGAATCAACTGGGCTTTTTATCCTAACGTAATTGCCTGGAGCACTGACAACAATTATTGCTGAGATAATAACAACCCCCAATATTATGGCATTCTGCTTTACGTTCACTTTATTCGAATATGCATATATTAAAAAGATGGTAGAAGTTAGCAGCAAAGGAAAAATGAAAATTTCATTAAGTCCGATTATAAAAAAAGCTAAGACTGTATTTATAAGTAAAAATGATGTCTTAGAGATTCTATTTTGCCTCATAAAAAAATATATACCTAAAAAAACAAGGTAAAGACTAATGCCAAATTGATACGCCGAAACACTAGGGAACCAATATAGAAACTCATAAACATCTGGTATGCTATTGATAAAAATAATATAAAATATTAATGAGAAAATAATGATTGATCTGTTCGTTACGAATGGCTTAACAATGGATCTTATAAAAAATATTATTGATAAAATGGTAAATATCTGAAACAAAGCTAGACTTAACCTATATAGGATTATGGATTCGAATAATGTTGGGTTAAAGGCTCCTATAAACATGCTTGAGTATCGCCCTGACCAGTGAAAATACATCATTCTAACAAAATCAACAACGCCTAATTCCTTAACTTTAAATGCAAAGAAGTAATCATCATTTTGCGGATGCACATAAAACAACAAAGCAAAAAACGGAAATATCAGAATCAGTAATCCTGCAATAATCAAATATTCTTGTTTTTTGCTTAATTCCATTTGTATATTATTACAAAATATTTAAGGCCTGCTCCTTTATCTTTTCCAGTTCATCTTTCATTTGAACCACTATTCTTTGTAAATCAGAATCATTGGCTTTACTTCCTAGTGTATTTATCTCTCGTCCTATTTCTTGAGTTATAAATCCTAGTTTTTTACCTTTTGATATAAATTTACTATCTAATGTTTCGATAAAGTAATCACAATGTTGCTGTAAGCGTACTTTTTCTTCAGTAATATCAAACTTCTCTAGATAAAATATTAACTCTTGCTCAAATCTATCTTTATCAATCTTCGATTCATCAATTTGCTTAATTAATGATTGCTGTAATCTTTCTTTAATACGCTCTACTCTTCGAGATTCAAACTCTATTACTCGCTCTAGCAATGCTAGTATATTTGCAATGCGTAGTCGAAAATCCTTCTCTAATATTGCTCCTTCCTGTAATCTAAAATCATCTAATCTAGATAATGCAAGCTTAGTTGCAGCAACAAATTCCTTCCAATCACCATCATCAACCTCTTCATTCACTTGCTTTACAACATCTGGCAAACGCATAACAATACTCATAATTTCTTCAGTATGCTCATTACCTACCTCTTTGGCCACTTCTTGAACCTGCTGGTAAAAATACTTTGCTAAAGTCTTATTTATTTTATGATTGCTACTTTCTCCAAGGATTTCTTGATTAATAAAAACCGATATTTTACCTCTCTCAACTTGTTTTGAAATCATTGACCTAAGTTCCATCTCCTTTTCGTTATAGGAATATGGAATCCTAACATTCAAATCTAATTGTTTACTGTTAAGAGATTTAATTTCAATACTTAATTTGGCATTGTTAAGCTCTGATTCTGCTTTACCAAAACCGGTCATGGATCTTATCATAGTAGTAAATTTATTCTTTGCAAAGATAAATGAAAGATTGCTTGATATTTATTGTTTATTGGCCCTTGCTCAGCTTTTGTTTTTTTAATGCTATTATTCAAAACAATACGCTTATCAAATTGTTTATCAAGGGAAACCAGAACTCGATTTCGAAAACTCAGAATCAGGAAATAATGTTAACAGCAATTCGGAAATCATCATGGCTGTTGCTCCCCATATTTTCATATCCTGAATTAGAAAATACGGAGCAAAGTGACTTTTGCCAGAAGTGGTATCGCCAAAATTATTCCGACTAATATTCAAAGGATTACATAATTCAGAAATAGATGCTTCTATAATTTTCTCAACTTCAAATGCGCTAGTATTAATTATTGGTCGTTTATTGCAATATGCAACCACGGGGAAAACATTAAAACCTGTAACCGGTATTAATAATGGGCTAAGATTCCCAAGGAATTTCAAGTTTTCAGATTCAATTCCTACCTCTTCCCAAGCTTCCCTATATGCAGTATGTATAATATCTCTATCTGTTTTATCGCATTTACCTCCTGGAAAAGATATCTGACCACCGTGTTTCTTTAGATTTTTAGATCTTAATGTTAACAATAGCTTTAGCTCTTCCTTATCATGATAAAGTAAAACTAGCACAGCACTTTGATACTGAAGTGTCATATTCTTAAATTCTTCCAATTCCTCTTTTCGTAATTGAGGTGCCATTTTTAGTTGCGCTTCAAGTCCAGCGGGTGATTTAAGAGAGTAAATCCATTTTTCAAATTCTACCTTAATAGCCATTTAATAATTTAATAAAGTATATATTCATGATTTACAAAGATATACATGATTTGTATTTATTTATAGAAATCTTTGCATAATAATAGAATAATTATCACCTTTGCAGCAAATTACTAACAAAACTAATAATTTTAAAACTGTACAGATGAAAAATCTTTTAAAAATTGCCCTAATGCTTTTTGCAGTAGTTGTATTTACTGCATGTTCAAATGCTCCTGTTGAGGAAGCTGCAACTGATGAAGTAGTAACTGAAGAAGTAGTTGCTGAAGAAGCAGTAGCTGAAGAGGAAGTAGTAACTGAGGAAGTTGTTGCTGATGAAGCAGTAGCTGAAGATGCTGTTGCTGAGGAAGCTGTTGCTGAAGAAGCAGTAGCTGAAGAAGCAGCTCCTGAAGTTGAGTAAAAGCATTTACGCACAGAATAGATTAAGGTTATTTGCTTCGGCAGATGACCTTTTTTTATGCTTATAATTTTAGCCCTAATGGACAAAAAGGAGGCTATAAAGCCTGCTAACCCTTCTGTTTGCTAGTTCTACAGTAAACCAAAGGTTATAAAAAAAGCCGCTCATTTTATGAGCAGCTTAATATTTTTAGTCGTTAACACTTATCGTATTATTTCAACCCATGAATCTGATTATCATAACTACAGAAGAAAATCATCCCTTTGCAAATAGCTGGGCTTGTATGAACTCTATCCTTAACAGTATGTCTCCAAACCTCTTGTCCTGTTTTAATATCAATAGCATATAGATTAAAATCATCAGAACCAATATAAACTAGATTATTGGTTAATGCTGGACTTGAGTGAATTGGGCCATCTGTTTGGAAAGCCCATTTCATAATTCCTGTATTAGCATCTAGATTATAAAACCTATAATCATAACTTCCAAAGAAGCAATTATCACTATCCACTGCTGGGCTAGAATTAATTGCCTTTGCACTTTCGTACTTCCAAATCATATTTCCATCAATTCTATCAAGAGCATACATAAAATGGTCGTCACTACCAAAATAAATTTTACCATTGGCTAATGCTGGACTTGAAGCAATTGCTGCACCTGCTTTGAATTTCCACACTTCCTCTCCACTTTCTTTGTTAAGAGCATATAAATGGGAATCGAAGCTGCCAAAATAAACATGGTCCTCTCCAATTGCTGGGCTAGAATATATTCCATCACCTACTTCAAATTTCCATACTAATTCACCAGTTTCGGTATTAAGAACATATAAGTTCTTATCATAACTACCAAAGTAAACTTTGCCATTATCAATATTTGCAGAAGATATAATCATATCTCCAGTTTCAAACTTCCATTTTAGCTCACCTGTAGTAGCGTCTAATGCATAGAAATATTTGTCAGAGCTTCCAAAATAAACCACTCCATCAACAATAATTGGGTTAGAGCGAATATCTCCACCAGTTACAAATGACCAAAGCAAATCAGAAGTTTCAATATTAATTGCATACAGGCTAAAATCAGAACTTCCAAAATAAACAACTCCTTTAAAAACGGAGGGGCTTGTGCTTACTCTATCATTAGTTTTATAATTAAGAAAAGATATTGGTAATTCTAAAGGCATTTCAATATCTACTTTTGAAGTGCTTTTAGGATTAGCCTTAAATTTATACCACATTACGTGATTAGCTTCATTAGTAGTTACTTCCTCAGCTTGTACTGTTTCTTCTACATTTACTTCTTCTTTTACTGCCTCATTTCCACTATTACATGAGATAACAGAGAGTGAAACTAAAGTCAATAAAAACATCAATTTTTTCATAGATAATTTGTTTTATACGTTAATAATTTTAAGTGGTCAAAGGTAATTTAATTATTATGATAGTTGGAAATAATTTTTGTTGCTAAAATTTTGGCCATCTTTTCATTGCTTTGGTGAGTCCAGCCTGCAATATGTGGACTTAAAATTACATTCTTAGATTGGCTTAAAAACATAAAATCACTAGAGTCATATTGTTTTTCAATATCCTCAAAGCTCATCCCTTCATATTCTAATACATCAAGGCAGGCTCCACTAATTTTTTTGCTTTGCAATCCTTTTACTAATGAAGAAGTATTAACAACAGCTCCTCTTGCGGTATTAATTATTACTATGGTTTTTTTGAAAGAATTAATAAACTCATCATTTACCATATAAAAAGTATCCTTCTGTAATGGAACATGAAGGCTAACAATATCTGCACTTTCAAATAGTTTCTCTAAACTAACTTCTTCAACTAGGTCACTTTCAAAGTTACTTTTATACTTATCATAAGCTATTACATTAGCTCCAAAACCACATAACCTTTTAGCAAAAGCAGCACCCATATTCCCATATCCAATAATTCCTATGGTTTTGCCTTCTATTTCTTCTCCCCTATTGGCTTCTCTTTGCCATATTCCTTTTCTGACTTGTGCATCAGCAATATTAATCTTATTAAAAAGGTTTAGCAACATCCCAAGGCTATGCTCACCAACAGCCGACCTATTTCCTTCAGGAGCACCAAAAACTTTTATTCCTTTCCCAGAGGCAAATTGCGTATCAATATTTTCCAATCCAGCACCAAGGCGTGCAATAAACCTTAAGTTAATACCGGCAGTTATTACTTCCTCATCAACTTTCAATGCACTACGAACCACTATACCTTGGTATTGTGGTAATATTTTAATTAACTCCTCTCTAGATAAATCTAAAATAGTATCAAGCTTAAAACCAGATTTAATAAGCTGATTACTTAAAGCTTTGTGAACCTTATGGATAATTAATATTTGCATAAAAAAAGGGGAACTTAATCCCCTT
>JAOZKO010000008.1 GCA_029935325.1 Bacteroidales bacterium | reverse complement strand
TTGCATGGCACGTGAAGCCTTTGCTATGTCCGCTGAACAAATGAGCGAAGCCTTCGCTTTTGGGTTGGGAGGTTGTTGAAGTGGAAGTTGAAAGCGAAATGACTTTGCGATAACCATTAAAAAAAGAAAAAAATCCGTAAAAATCCGATAAATCCGCGTCATCAGTGTTCCAAAAAAGCGAGGAGAGCGAGAGAAGTTGTGAACCAAAGTGATTTGAAATTGAAGAGTTTGATTTAAGATTTAAGAGGGAGTTGAGGATGGAGGAATTCACCTACGCTAAAGCTTCGGTGAAGGACAGAGGAGGAGGAAAGAGAAAAAGAGGAAAGTAGGTCAAGTTAGTTTTGCGTGAGCTAATGTGAATTAAGAGTTTGATTTAAGAGTTGCGTGAACCACTTTACCACTCCTTACAATATTTTACAAACCTTTACCATCCTTTACTATTCTTTACCATCCTTTACCATCCTTTACACGCAGCAAAGCGAAGACAAATTACAATATCTTACAATCTTTTTCTTAGCGGATTGTGGTGAAATATTGGAGGAAGGAAAATCTAGAACTGGGGTAAAAAATTATACTTAAGCTCTGAATAGTGAAGAGTTTTAGTGTCTTTATAGTAGTATTTTATTATTGCATGATAATCATAACCTAATTCTGCCATACGAATTGCTCCCTGTTGGCATAGTCCTACACCATGACCAAAACCTCGACCATGCAAAACAACCTTATCACCTTTTACATCTGTTTCAAAGAAAGTTGACCGGAGCTTAAACTCTCTACGCATTTGCTTAAGTGGTATTTGATTTACAAAAATAGTTTTTCGGTGTTCTTGTTTGAAATTCAACGCACTATCAACCAAAAGAGAGTCCTCTAAAGGAAAATTGAAAGCAATATCTAAGGATTTCAGAAATTCTTCTTTTGGTATTATCCGCTCCCATTTTGCCTTTGACATAGATGTGCAAAAACTATCGGTACGTGATTTGAGATAAGAAGTTGGAATAGACCAAACATCTTCTGAATTAACAGTTTCTCCACCACAATTAGAAAAGAATGCTGCTGAAATCATCCTTTGATTACTATCAACAATTACTTCTCCACTTGTACGCGCTACTGCTCTTGTAATATCTGAACTTTTACAACGACCTGTATAATATTGACAATGAACCTCATCACATAAATTATGTCCATCAACAGTATGCTTTAAGTAATTTACCAATGCATATGTACGGCACGAAATAGCTTGAACAAAGAAGAATTGCATATCATCGCTACTACCTCCGCCCTCTGACTGTACCACACCTGCTACATAATGCTCCAGATCAACATTATTAATTAACTGCAATTGCCCAGCAATAATACGGATTTTTAGGTGGTCATCATAGGATCGACTGGGGAGTTTCTCTGTTTCATTTTTCAAAGAAAAGGCATTTAAAAAGCCTCTGCCATAAATGCTTACTTCCTTAAATAATCCCACATTGGTATGGTTTATTTGTAATAAAACAGAATCCCGAAGGGGAGTAATATTAATAACTTCTCCCTTATGAAAATCACGAATTATCCGCTCGTCAGCTTCCAATACATATTTTCCTGATAGTGGACTAAAATCAATAGACTTTACATTATAGGAGCTGTAAATGCTAATGTCAAGAAATACTGCTTTCGCAGACTTTATCCCAACGATTTCGATAATAATAATGAAAAGTAAACTGATTAGTCTCATTAATTATTTCCCTTTTTATGTAAATAATCAAGAATTCCCTCTGCAACCCTTTTTGAAGCCCCTGCCTTGCCAACTTTATGATGTAATACTTTATATTCAATAAGTATTTTATCTCTTTTGCTGCCTCCTTTTATAATTGAACTTAGCTCTGCTTTTAAATTCTGAAAATTCATTTTATGCTGAAGGAGTTCAGGAACCACCTCGTAATCAAGTATTAAATTTACCAAGGACATAAATCTTACTTTAACCAATCTTTTGCCAATTTCGTAAGAAAGCTGATTGGCCTTATAGCAAACTACTTGAGGAATATTAAGTAATGCCGTTTCAAGAGTAGCTGTACCAGAGGTTACTAATGCTGCTTCCGCATTGGAAAGTATGGAATAGGTTTCATTAAACCTTACATCATACACTCGCTTTTTGAAAAGGTCATTATAATATTCCTTGCTAAAACCTGGAGCTCCAGCAATTACAAAATCGTACTTTGGAAAAGTATCAGCAACATCAATCATCAATGGTAGTATGCGCTTTATTTCTTGCTCACGACTGCCTGGTAAAAGTGCTACTATTGGCTTTGGATTATTTATCAATTTATCTTCCTTCGAATTCCTAAATTGCTCAATAGCATCCATCAATGGATTACCAACATAGTTTACATCATAATCAAACTGTTTATAAAAGTCAGTCTCAAAAGGAAGTATGGTAAAAAGCACATCAATGTATTTCTTTATTTTAAAAACACGCTTTTGCTTCCATGCCCATACTTTTGGTGAAATGAAATAGAATGTATTTATATTATTGGCTTTTGCAAAAGGAGCTATTCGTAGGTTAAATCCTGGGTAATCAATCATTATTAGAGCATCTGCTCCAAAGTCCTTGATTTGCTGCTTGCAATCCTTGAAATTTTGCCGAATGCTTCCCAGTTTCATTAGCACTTCTAGAAAGCCCATAAATGCTAAGTCCTTAATATGTTTATTAGGCTCTTTTCCTGCTGCTTGGGACATTAAGTCTCCACCCCAAAACTGAAATTCGGCATCTTTGTCATTTGCCTTTAGCTCCTTTATTAAATTGCTTCCATGCAAGTCTCCAGATGCTTCACCTACTATTAAAAAGTACTTCATAATTAGCTTAAAATCTAAAAGGCTAAATCTTTATATCTCCAAATAAAATATATTCCTGTCATAACAAATGTAACAACCATAATGCCTCTACCACTTTTATCGTATTGTGATTTATTGATGTATGATCCAAAGATTAGCATATTCAAAAATATACTTACTAATATTATATTGTGGAATCTGATTAATGGAATACCTTGGGTAAATTTTGCACTTAAAACATTAACCAACCAAGTTAATACAAAGTATACCACTATTGGAGTAACTGTAGCGAGTCCAAAGCCTAGTAAATATGAATCTTTCTTTAAAAATTTTAGCATAATTCCTCCCAGTGTTTTAGTTCATTAATTCTTTGATATGCAGTAAAATCGAACTGAATAGGGACCAATGAAACATAATTATTTTTAAGTGCCCATTCATCAGTTTGTTTATCTTCTTCGAGCACATTAAAAGTTCCTTTAAGCCAATAATAAGGCTTGCCATCGCGAGGATCAAAGCGTTCATCAAAATCTTCCTTCCAATATGCTTTTGCTTGTTTACAGACCTTTAGCCCTTTATATTCTTTCCCTTCATATTTCGGAAAATTCACATTTAGAGCAGTATTATCAAAAAATCCTTTTTCTAATACTTGGTTTACAATTTTGCGAATATATTTTTCGGCATATTCAAAATTAGCATCATTGGCATAGTCCAAAATTGAAAAACCAATACCAGTAATTCCGCCCATTGCCGCTTCTGTTGCTGCAGCCATAGTGCCGCTATAAATTATATTAATAGATGCATTAGAACCATGATTTATTCCCGAAACAACCAAATCAGGTTTCCTTTCCATCAACTGATGTAAAGCAAATTTAACACAGTCAACAGGTGTGCCATTTAAGCTATATTCCTTATAAGAATCACTTTGCTCAATAACTTTATAATGCAAAGGAACTTTAATTGTAATAGCATGGCTCATTGCTGATTGCGGTCCTTCAGGAGCCACAACCACTACATCTGCTATATCACGCATAATACGAATTAAAAAGCGAATTCCAGGTGCACTTATCCCATCATCATTGGTTATAAGTATAAGAGGTTTGTTCATTATTTCGATATAAATAAATTTAGCGACAAAGGTAATAGAATTGTAAGCATCCACTACTTAATTTTTGGAAGGAAAGAAGCCTGAAGGATAATACTTATTTTGTAATAATAAGCTTTTGATTATGGAGTAATTTATTACTTACTTTTATTTGTAGGATATAAATACCTGACTCCAGATTAGAGATGTCTATATTATTGGTCTGAACTTGATTTTGACTTTCAGAATATTGAATACGATGCAATACTGTTTGCCCTAATATGTTAATCAGGTTATATTCTACATTTTGTGATTGATAATTTCTGAAACTTATATTAATAAAGCTTTTAGCAGGATTTGGAAAAACTTTAATGTCATTAATAATAGCTTCACTATTTACCCCTGTTACAGCTCCTGGGCTAATATAAATATCGATATTTGAATGATGTTGATTTAATTCAGTAACAGTACAGGTTGAAGGGGAAATATTATGGTTAATAACATCAGCATAAATATAATACTTCTGTTCTGGAAGATTTTCAAATTTGTATTTGCCATTCTGATTCGAATACAGAAAGTCAACCACCATTTTATTCTGATCTAATAAGTAAATAGGCACATTAGTGATTGGGTCTCCAGGAATTACTTTATTTCCTTCATAAACAGATCCTGATATACTGGAATTTCCACTTAATGAATAAATATGAGTGAGATTAATTGGAAGATTTGTACTCGCTTGATTTAGATGCGATACGGTGGCTTCGTTCCAATAAAGCGTATTCCCAGAATATGCTGGTGCATGAGAATCCTTAAAAGAAGAATTAGGTCTTAATTTCAAAAACATCACATATTTACCATAATCTAATCCTGCAAAATGATAATAGCTAATTCCTATACTATCAACGCTTAAAACATCCGTAGAATCAACCAAAGTTAATTCATGATTAGCATTTTTATATGAATATATATATACCATTCCGTGGTCAACTTTATTTGAATCAGCAAAAACTTGACCCCATACTCCAGCAGTAGGTGGGCCCGTTACTATAATATTTTGTTGTGAAAAATCAATACAAGTATCCAGAGTTTGTGGATGAAATGATGTACTCATTAAGCTCACGGTATAATTCCCGGGTTGTGCATACTGATGCTGTACATTCTTGCCGTTTGTAGTGGTCAAATCTCCAAAATCCCAATTGTAAATAGTAGGATATGCACTATTTATATTTCCACTGAAAGTAAATAGCTTTGCAGTTATTTGTTGGTAGGTAAAGCTATTTGAACAATTCATTACTGGTGTGATTGAAATGCTATCGCAATATGTATCACTACAGTTTGTTATTGAATCGTATATTGTTAAACAAGCCTGATATGTCCCAAGATTATATGTATGTGTAGGGTGTTTTGCAGCAGAAAAACCTCCATCTCCAAAACTCCAAAGATAGGAGGTTGCATTGGTTGAAGATAGATTATAAAAGCGAATCATTTGAAAATTACTGGTATCAGGATATGCAACATAATCTGATAAGCACATATTTAATCCACCGGTGCATATGTCAAGATTTATAGTAGCCTGAAAAAGAGAATAGCATGAGTCAATAATAGGGTTCTGGTAACAATCTAATGTAATCACATAAAACTTATAATTTAAGCCATTTGGAACGCTTATGGTGTCAGTAAAAGCACCTAGATTATTAGTTGTAACAATACTAGAATATGTGAAACCAGATTGAAAAGACGTATCGGCAAAAATAGTTACTACTCTGTTAGGAACACCTATTAAAGTAGAATTATCCCGAACAAATCCATTTAAAATAACCTGTGTCTTTCCTATATTACCAATTACTAAAAAGATAATTATAAGAATAGTTAATATATAGTTTTTTCCTTTATTCATATTTGATTACTATAGTTTTACATTTAAGCCTGCACGTAAAGTAAAATTGCTGTATGTGGTATTTTGTGATGTTAAACTAGTTAAATTTGATTTATAAGTAGGTTGCAAAATTACGGAAATATTATTAGTTATTGCATAACCGATACCTAAACTTACTATCCCATTAATATTTGAATTATAGTATGGTGAATTAGTTTTCATAATAGTTTCAAGGTGGCTATCATTAATATATTTACCTTCTTCAGCAACTTTAAAACCATAAGAAACACCCCCTGCTGCCATAAAACTCCAATTTTTGTATTCGTATTGATATCCAAACATAATTGGAATTTCAATATATCTATATCTATTTTTAACTTCTTCATTATAACTATTATAATACACACTATCAACGGTATTCCATGTGCTAGATAATGTATCAGTATGTATTTGTGAGCTTAATAATGGGACTATAACTCCTGGCTGAAGAGGATCATCCGTCCAGCCAATTGTATCGTAAGTATGATAAGTGTTTATTTTATAAATATAATAACTATTACTAGTATCATGAAATTCGTTAGTTATTTTATAAGTGTTCTGCTCGCCAAAATTGCTATAAGTAAGTCCCGATTGTATAAAGAATCGATTATAATGATACTTTATATTAAGTCCTAGGCTAAAATCAGTATTCATTGCTTGTGTCTGCTCTAGCGATATGTTTTCTCCTTCTTCAAGATTAGTGCTATGTGCAGCATTATTCATAATATATTCTGGTCCAGCAAATAAATCCAAAGAGAAGCCTGTAGCTGCTCTAAGTGATGTGATTTCAGTTGGTGATGGAAGTGTTATGTTTTCCATACTATCAATTACTTCATGACTTAAGATATCATTGCTAATACTTTGAGCAAATACTAATTCGTTTTTTGATTGCTCAAGGGTATCAGCAAGGTTTAAATCATCATTACTGATTTCCTGTTGCTTCTCTAATTCCGTTCTAGCTTTAGACCTAATGGGAGTTGTAGTTTCAATATTTGCTATATTTGGATTATTTGTGTGCGATACAATAGCATTATTGGGACTTATAATTTGAGTTTCGTATGATGAAATTTCTTCTTCAACAATTTCGTTAGATGATGAATTTATAGAAATTGAACTTGAATATCCCGCGGCAGGTGTTGAAACTATTAATTCCTGTTTTGTGTCAGAGATCTGTTGTAATGCTGAAGGTTGATCCATCTGATTGTTTGGACCAATTTGCATAAACCAATACATAAATAAGGCTGCTATAGATCCTGCAATACTAAACCAGAAAATAAATTTATTTTTTCCTTTTTTCTGTGAGATATCTATTTCATTAAGCGCTGATTCAATATTATTCCATGCTTCAGTTGATGCAAAAGGCGACATTCCTCCAAGAGATTGCTCAAAACTTTGATCAAACTCAATATTGGCAGAATCAACAGCATTTAATTGCTGTTCAATTCCATCCCATACCTGAGCCGATGGAATTGGTTTCATCTCACCAAGAGAATCTTCAAACCATTGATCAATATTCTTGTCTGTTGTCATCTAACTAAATTATTCCTTTGTTGCTCGATTTTAGCTAAAACCTTTTTAAGGTAATTTCTAGCTTTTGATAATTGCGATTTGGAGGTATTCACAGAAATATTTAGCATTTCGGCAATCTCTCTATGTTTGTATTTTTCAAATACATAAAGATTAAAAATAACACTATATCCATCGGGGAGAGATCTTATTGCTTCAAGCATTTCCATTTGATTAAATGGTAGCTTTCTTTTTGGTCCATCATCATCAGTTATAATTTTAGTTTCTCTTATTTCATCAATATTTTGATGTAACAATTTCTGATTTTTATGATAATGATTTAACGCAGTATTTACCATAATACGTTTAATCCATCCCTCGAAAGAACCTTGGCGCCGAAAAGACTCAATATTTGAGAAGACTTTTATAAAGCCATCCTGCATAATGTCTTGTGCCTCGTCGCTGGATTTGCTGTACCTATAACAGATTCCTAACATGGTAGGTGAGTGCTGGTCGTAGAGCATTTTTTGAGCTCTTCTGTCGTCAGCAATACATCCATCAATAATTTGTTCCTCTACAGTCAACAATTCCTGCTTATCTGAGATAATGGATTTCAGAAAAGGTTGCCTTAATGTAAATGTAGTTGAACTGGATGCCATGCTTGATTATATAACCGTTTAATGCATACTAACTTTAATAAAGATAAGGATAGAATAAATATTATGAAATATGATTATTTATTGCAATCCTAATTAATCCATTCTTATTGAAAATAAAAAAGGATACAATAAGGACATTAATAATAGGCAAAAGGTTGGAAGCACTAGCTTATTTTTAATTGACAGAAACTAATTAATTATCATACTTGGCTGATAAATAACAATATAAATAGAATTAACAATAATATTTTTATTTTTATTAAACGGATTCTAAAAAGCAATTAGCACAGAAAAGCGCAAATCCAATATCATTTATACGAGCTTATTAGTAATAATGTATTTAGCAATTTGCACAGCATTTGTTGCTGCACCTTTTCTTAAATTATCAGCAACAACCCACATATTTAATCCATTTTCAATACTCTCATCCCTACGGATTCTTCCCACAAAAACTTGGTCTTTGCCTTCTGTGATTTTTGGCATGGGATATAGACTTGCTTGAGGAAAATCTAACTCAAGTACTCCAGGCATCATACCAATGAGTTTTTTAGCCTCCTCTATTTCGTATTCCTTTTCAAATTCGATATTTATGGATTCAGAATGACCTCCTGTAACAGGAACTCTAACAACTGTTGCCGTAATTGCCATCTCTGGTGCAGAAAGAATTTTACGTGTTTCATGCACTAATTTCATTTCCTCGGTTGTATATCCATTATCTAAAAACTCTCCACCCTGAGGAATAATATTTCCATCAATAGAATGCGGATAAGCTTTCTCGCTTGGTTCTTCTCCTCTTCTTTCACTTTCCATTTGATTAATTCCCTTAATGCCAGAGCCAGTAACCGATTGGTAAGTTGAAATAACAAGTCTTTTTATGCCATAGATATGTTGTAATGGCTTTATTGCCAATACTAATTGAATTGTTGAACAATTGGGATTGGCAATAATTTTTGTATTAGAATTTATTAAATCAGCATTTATCTCTGGTACTACCAACGGAACATTTTCATCCATTCTCCATGCTGAAGAATTATCAATCACAAAACTACCATTAGCAGCAAACTTAGGTGCCCATTCTTTTGAAACTTCTCCACCAGCACTAAAAAGAACAATATCTGGATTTTGACTCAAAGCTTGCTCTAATAAAATAATTGTATGAGCTTCACCCATAAAATCAATGTTCTTACCTGCAGAATTTGGAGATGCACACAAGATTAATTCTGAGGGTTTGATCATCATTTCTTCAAGAATTTCAATCATTTTTCGACCTACTAATCCGGTGGCTCCTGCTATGGCAATTTTCATCTTAAAATGTTTAAATTTAATTGTTGGTTTGCGTTGGCAAAAGTATTATTTTTATTCTCGAAATATATAAATCATATTTTTATTTTTAATGAGAAATATAATATTAGTTTTTGCAGCTTTTCTTTTAGGTCTATCGACTGTAGCTGCACAGTTTCAGGACGACTTTTCAGATGGTGATTTTACACAAAATCCTATATGGATGGGTAATACAACTCAATTTGAAGTAAATTCTCAAAAGTATTTACACCTTATTTCTTCGGGTGCAGATACTTCCACACTCTCTACTTCAAGCTCTATTGTGTTAAATACAGAATGGCGGTTTTTTGTAAAGCAATCATTTAATTCCTCCTCAAATAATCATTCAAGAGTATATTTGGTTTCCGATAAATCGGATTTAACAGACTCATTAAATGGGTATTTTGTGCAAATTGGAAGTACTCAAGATAATATTACCCTATGGCGACAGAGCGGAAATAATCTGCAAGAAATTATTACTGGAACCAATATCAGTACTGGAAACTCTGTAAACGAAATTTATATAAAAGTAATATGTGATATTAATGGAAAATGGGAGCTCTTCGCTGATAATCAAGGAGGAACAAATTATACCTTTGAAGGAAGTATAACTGATAATACCTTTACTACTTCTGGTTATTTTGGAGTATTTTGTAAATATACTTCAAGTAATTCTACAAAGTTTTATTTTGATGATTTTTATGTGGGAGCAATTCAAGTCGATACAATGCCACCGGAACTTATGGATATTAAGATAATCTCACAAAACAAACTTCAATTGTTTTTTAATGAAACCGTAGAACTTAACTCTTCGCAAAACATTCAAAACTATATTGTAGATGGAAGTATTGGAAACCCCGCCTCTGCACTTCGCCTAAATTATGATTCTTCAATTGTGGACCTAACTTTTACAAGCCCTTTCACTTATGCACAAGCTTACCAAATAGAGTTATCAGGAATTAAAGACAATAACAATAATGCAATGCCACTAATACAATCATCATTTATGTGGTATTATCTTAAGCAAGGAGATATTGTAATAAACGAAATTATGGCAGATCCAATGCCTTCTGTTGGCTTACCTGATGCCGAGTATATTGAATTATACAATAATTCAGAGATTAATGTTAACCTTAAAGATTGGGTCCTTAAAATAGGAAATTCTGATAAAATACTAGGTGATATAGTCATTGCTCCGAAATCATATATCATTATTGGCCATGATAATAATGAGTCTCTTTTATCTCAATATGGAAACTTTTTAGGATTATCATCATTCTCTTTAACTAATTCAGGCACATCGCTTTTGCTCACAACAGATAGCAATCGCTTTATGCATCATATCAATTATAATACATTTTGGTATCAAAATGCAGCAAAAGAAGATGGTGGTTGGTCATTAGAGCAAATAGATCCAAATAATTACTGTGGAGCTATTGGCAATTGGAGTGCTTCAACTTCTGTTTTAGGAGGAAGCCCTGGGCAGAAAAACTCTGTTGATGCTAATAATCCTGATACTGATGCGCCATATTTTAATCGAGTAGTAGTTGTTAATTCAATGAATATTGATGTGTTTCTATCGGAAGCTGTAGATTCTCTATTTGCTAAAGACCCTATGATTTATAGTATTTCTGATGGCATCGGAAACCCCGTTGAAGTTATAGCTTCATATCCTGAGTATTCATCATTTAGTTTAAAGCTTTCGTCACCTTTACTACCTGAGGTGATTTATGATTTAACAATTAATCCTGGAGTATATGATTGTGCAGGAAACACAATAAATAACACAACAACAATTAGTTTTGGCTTAGCTCAAATGCCTGATTCAAATGATATATTAATTAATGAGTTATTATTTAACCCAAAAAATGATGGTGTGGATTATATCGAAATTTACAATAATTCAGATAAAATAATTGATTTAAGGTTTTTGAGATTGGCAAACTGGAATACTGAAACTGAAAATTACGAAAATGTGGAAATTATTTCTGAGGAAGGATTTCAAATTTTCCCTTATAAGTATTACGTATTAACCACTTCTTCAACATCCGTTCAAAAGCAATATTATGTGGAATCTAACAGTCATATTATTGAAGTAGATGCATTGCCATCGCTAAATAATACTTCTGGCAATTTGTATTTGCTTAGCAATTCTTTGCGCTTTATTGATGGAATGAATTATGATGAGGATATGCATTATGCATTATTGAACAATCCTGAAGGAATTAGCCTTGAGCGTTTAAGCTTTTCTGTTTCTTCCTTTGAAACTACCAATTGGCATTCGGCTGCTATTCCAGGGCGAAATGCAGAATCTTATGGAGGCACACCAACTTATATTAATAGTCAAGCCTCTAGCAATAGTCAAAGCCAAAACGACTGGAGCGTATATCCAGAAATATTTTCTCCAGACAATGATGGTTTTGAAGATTACCTTCAGATTCAATATAAACTTAATGAAAGTGGATATACAGCAAATATTACAATATATGATGCTAGTGGGAAACCGATTAGATCTATTGCCAAGAATCAATTATTGGAAATAGATGGTTATGTAATCTGGGATGGACTAAATGATGATAGGCAAAAAGCTGATATAGGAATTTATCTTATCTTTATTGAAACTTATAATCTTAATGGAATTGTGGAGCAAAGAAAGCTGACTGTGGTTTTAGGGGGAAAGCTCTAGGTTATAAATAGTTACATTTATTTTTTAACGTAAATCTAAAATTTGAATGAACAAAAGGCATCTGAGAAGTTCTCAAATGCCTTTTTCGTATTTAGTATCTTAGTTTCTAATATCTATGTCTTGCTTGGCATAATATTCTTTACTAAAGAGTATATTATTAAAATCTGTGTTAATCAGTTTAATCAGCCTAATCTGTGTTCTAATCTTTTACAGCTTAAGTTGTTATTTCTTAGTAAATAAATTTTCGAGTAGTGATTTTTCCGTCTTGTTCCATATTAACAAAGTACATTCCACGACTCAATGCTGATAAATCAAAACGCATACTTTGTTGACCTTCCGCATCAGAAATTGCCATTTGTAAAACCCTTCCATTTATGTCCAATAAACTCACTGATATATGATTATTAGAAGGATTATTATAATTTACTACCAAAGTATTATAGTCGATATTAAGTGAACTAATATCGCTAGATTTATCTTCTATAGTAATTGACACAGTTGGGAATATCTCTGTTTTACCATCAAAATCCACTTGACGAAGTCTATAATACATTACAGTATTTGAAATAGAATTTTCATCAACATAGCTGTAACTCAATATAATATTGCTATTTCCCGCACCTTGAATTTTTGCAATTGGCAAGAAGTTTTCTGCATCGGTAGAACGCTCTATAATAAAGTAATCGTTATTTAGCTCAGTAGCTGTTTGCCATTTTAATAATACTTTGCCATCCTTATTCTCTGCTTTAAAAGAAAGTAATTCTACAGGGAGAGCAGTGGAGCCAGAGTTTCCAACATTGAAACCTGCTGTAGCATCAGTATTATAATTTATTGTACTTCCTGAGCCATTATATTCTAATCCTTTAAAGTAGTATGTTGTACCAGTAGTTAAACCAGTAACATCCACAGTAGAAGTGCCTTTGGCATGTGTGGAGTTAAAAACAACATAAGTACCAGTTGCAAGGATATTATCGCCATCACCAAAATGAGCATTGGCATTATATGAATCACCTCCGCTTGGATCGGTGACTGAACTATTAGCTTTCATTATTAGCATATTTCCATCGCCATTTCCATCGCTCCAATTGAAAGACATAGTTTTTCCATCATTAATGGTCTCCCATTTCATATTACTAACCTGTGTGGTTGGTGCGCCCTCTAAGGTAGTAACAGAATTTGCACCAGAATTTCCACTGGTGAAATCTACTCCATGGTCACCACCATCATGATATGCCCTTATTCTATAAAAATATTCAGTATTAGCTGTTAATCCAGAAACCACTTTATGAGTAACATTCCCCACATCCAAATTATTATAACCAGAAACCATCGCAGTAAAGCCAACATCAGTAGCCACGTCTAAATAATATCCTTGAGCACCTGTAGTTGACGACCAATCGGCATCAAAATCATTTGCATGAATATTTGAAGCAGCACCTAATAAGGCAGGATCATCCGTATCTGTTATAAAATTTCTCTCAGCACTATAGCCGTCTCCTGCAGAATTACAGGCATATGCTTTAACATAGTATTTGGTTCCTGCTGACAAACTAGATATTACACCATTGTAAGTACCAGTACCAGTAGCTCCAGAGCTATATGCATCATCACTAATATTTGGATTGCTAGCAGTATTCCAACAAATTCCTTTATCTGTAATGCTCGCTCCATTTTCATCAGTTGCATTATTCCCTGTATTATCAGCTCCAATTTTTGTAATATTATCTATAGTTGCAGGAATAGTTACTGTAGGAGCTGTAGAGGAACTTGTTGCTTGTGTTACAGTTGAAGAACCATAGCTTGTGCCAGTACTATTTATGGCATAAGCTCTAACATAGTATGTTGTACCTGCACTAAGTGACGATAAACTTACATCATAAGCGCCTTCTCCAAGAGGTGTATAAGTTTGTTTGCTATCTGCTGTGGTTGGAGGATTATTTACTGTGCTATATACAAGCCCTTGCTCTGTAATTGCATCTCCGCCATCATCTGTAACATTATTTCCATTTACATCAAATGCATAATAATCAATATTAGCAGCAGCTCCTGTAGATACGGATGGCGCAGCCAGTGCTAGGGTTGTAAATGTACTACTTGTGCTTTCAGATACTTTAGTGCTTGATTCATATAAAGCACTAACTATTGTGTATTGCGTATTTGCATCTAAACCAGATAAATTTGAAGTGTAGGCTGTTTGTGAAGTGCCACTAATTGTTGAAGGTGTTCCTGCAACAAAGGTATAATTAAAGTCACTTGCTTTTTTATATCCAATTACTGTACTATAGGTGCCATTGCCCTCTGCATTTCCTCCGCCAGTAATAGTAGCCTCATTTTGTGTTATACTTGCTGCACTAGGTGTGCTTGAAGTAGGTGCTGATAAGGTAGTAAAAGTTTCAACCGATCCATTAGCTTTAACTGGATTGAAGCCGCCAGCAGGATCCTCTAAAATCATAACATAATCATAAGTAGTACTTGCTGTTAACCCTGTGATATTTACTGATTCTGCTTGACTACCTGTTCCATTGGTAATAGAAGATGGTGATGCAGCTAATGATGACCAGGTACTGGTCCCAGTAACTTTATAATAGAAATAACAATCGTAAGAGCCTGTGTTTAGATCATCAACAAAACCGCTTACATCTGCAGAATTATAAGTAATACTTGTTGCTGGAGTTGAAGTCGATGCGCTCTGCGAAAAACCAAAACCCACAAGAGAAATAAAGATTAAAGATAAAAATATCCTTTTCATAATATTGAAATTAAGTTAGTATAAGCAATGCCAAATAGTCGTTTAATTTATAGGAGTAATCAGGCATATTGAACACCACAAAGATAGAATAATATGATAATGGTTGCATGGGCATAATACCTGATAATGCAATTAATAGTATTTCTTGATAAAGGATGAGGTGTAATTATGTGGTACTCAACATATCTAAATATCTACATGATATAATTATAAAATTTTACTGTAATATATCATCTCATTTAATGCTTAAATTATCAATATTAATACCTCAAAAGCAAGTTTCCGAAATGGATAAATGAATGTTTTGAGCGTAATTAATGATGAAAATGATTCAAATATTGGTATTTGAGAAAATTGGAATGGTGTACCCCTTTGTTATCCTTTAGCTTTTTTTAACGCACTATATCTTACTAGAATCAATCAGCAGCATAGCCACTAATAAATTTTATCCATTAAAAAATAAGTATAACAATAATTAATCCTAGATGCTTTTAATAAAACCTTAACTTTGTATTGAAAATTATATATAGAAATGTCACAACAAAAGGAACAATTTCTTAAGGATTCGGAACGTATTGCCTTTGACGAAAAGCACCGTAACACTATTAATTTCAATATATCACGTTACGATAAAGCTGTTGCCACTGGCAAAAAACAATATATGGATTTGGATTTGGCTAAAGACCGTGCGGCACGCATTAAGCGTAATGTGGTTAACGGAATGGAATCTTACCTTAAAGAATTTGAGTTTAATTTTCAGAAAAATGGTGGAAAACTAGTTTGGGCAATAGATGATAGGGAAGCAATAGATGCTGTACTGGAGATTGTTAAAAAGCATGATGTTAAGAAATTAGTTAAGTCTAAATCCATGGTTACTGAGGAGATAGAACTTAATAAGCATTTAGAAGCTTTTGGAGTAGAATCGCTTGAGACTGACCTTGGAGAATATATAGTGCAGCTTGCAGGCGAGCGACCTTATCATATTGTTACTCCTGCCATGCACAAAAGCAAAGAGGATGTTGCTGAGCTTTACCACGAGAAATTTAATACTCCTGTGGACTTTACTCCTGAAGAGCTCACCCATTATACTAGAGTGAAAATTCGTGAGAAATTTACCACTGCCCAAATGGGAATTACTGGCGGAAATTTTTTAATAGCTGATAAAGGAGCAATTGCACTAACAGAAAACGAAGGCAATGGGGTTCTTAGCATGGCAATGCCTAATATCCATATTGCTATTGTTGGTATTGAAAAGATTATTCCATCAATAAAGGATCTAGATTTATTTTGGTCTTTACTTTCTACCCATGGTACAGGACAAAAAATCACTGTTTATAATTCAATTATTACCGGCCCAAAAAAACCTAACGAAACTGATGGGCCAGAGCATATGTACTTGATATTACTAGATAATGGTAGAACAAATTTACTAAATCAAGAGCATCAAAAGCTAGCATTAAGTTGTATTCGATGTGGTGCTTGTTTAAATGTTTGCCCTGTATATAAATCCATAGGTGGCCATGCCTATGAAACTACTTATAGCGGTCCAATTGGCTCAGTTATTACTCCACATATGAAAGGCTTGGATGCATATAATCATTTGAGTTTTGCTTCAACATTATGTGGTAGATGTACCGAAGAATGCCCTGTTAATATTCCATTACATGATCTTCTGCTTTATAATCGTAGAGATGCTGTAAAGGCTGGTCATACAGAAAAAAGTTTCAGTATTGTGATGAAGGCTTATAAAACTGCAATGAAGAAAAGATGGATTATTGAAACTTTTTCTCCCACTATGAAAAATATTGGCGTAGGTTTAACGTTTAAGAAATCTTGGGGCCCTCGCAGGGAGCTACCAAAATTTAAAGAATCATTTACCCAGCGATGGAAAAAAGAGCGTAATTTCTAATAACCTATAGATTTTTACATTTCCATAAGCTGTTTTTACATTGTTTTCAATGTAATTTATAAATCAACCTAAAACCGCCTAAGTATGAGAAAAATCGTACTGAGTTTACTGTTATTATTACTTTATCTGGGCTCAATAGCTCAAGTAAAGAAAATGACTATATCTGGTTATGTCAAAGAGAAAGGTTCGGGAGAACTTTTAATTGGTGTAAACATATATTTACAAGGAACTCAAACCGGAACAGTAAGTAATACTTATGGATTCTACTCGCTAACCATTCCTGTTCAGGAAGCTATATTAATATATTCTTATGTAGGCTACGAACCCTATAAAGTAAATATAAATTTCAATTCTGATACTGCTATAAATATTATCCTAAATCCAAATGTTTCTCTTTCGGAAGTAACAATTTATGGCGAAAAGGATAGGATAGCTGATAAAGCAGAGATGAGCGTTGTAAGTGTTCCTGTAAAACAAATTCGAGATATTCCAGCTCTTTTAGGAGAAAAAGATGTTTTTAAAGTTCTTCAGCTAATGCCCGGAATTCGTTCGGGAAGTGAGGCAAGCTCTGGATTATATGTTAGAGGTGGAGGCCCAGATCAGAACCTAATTATTCTTGATGATGCAACAGTTTATAATGCCATGCACCTATTTGGTTTCTTTTCAGTATTTAATGGAGATGCAATTAAAAGTGTGCAACTTTATAAAGGTGGTTTCCCGGCTCGATATGGTGGCCGATTATCATCCGTTATAGAGTTGAATATGAAAGATGGCAATAAGCAAAAGTACGGTGGAGAAGGCAGTATTGGTATTTTATCCTCAAGACTATTACTAGAAGGCCCGATTCTGAAAAACAAAGCATCATTTATTATTTCTGGCAGAAGAACCTATGCTGATGCTCTAATGCGACCTTTTATGTCATTAGAAGATGGCACAGGAGGATACTATTTTTATGATTTGAATGCAAAGCTTAACTACGAAATAAGCGATAAAGACAAAATATACCTAAGTGGATACTTTGGTAGAGACAAGTTTTATGTTAAGGTCGAAGAAGATCAGTATAAAGATAATTACAAATTGTTTTGGGAAAATGCCACTTCTACTTTGCGTTGGAATCATCAATTCACAAATAAACTATTTAATAATACTTCTTTGATTTATAGCAATTACCAATTTGTAGTTGATATTGAAGAAGAGTACGATGGTGATTATTTTCATTTGAAATACAAGTCTGGAATAAGGGATTTTGCATTAAAAAATGATCTCTCATGGATGCCAAATCCTAATCACTATATACGCACAGGCATTGCACTTACTAACCATTTGTTTACGCCTAGCGCAGTGGTAGTAGAGGCAAATGCACAAACTGCAGAAGCAAATGTGCAAGAGTTAAACTCTTTGGAAACAGCATTGTATTTTGAAGATGAGTGGAGAATGCATCCTCGATTTAAAGTAAATATAGGACTGAGGTTAAGTAATTTTAATTATAAGGAGAAGTCGTACTTTGGACTTGAACCACGGCTACTGATGAGTTATATGTTTACTGATATGTTTTCCATAAAAGCAAGCTATGCAGAGATGAATCAATATATCCATTTATTAACTTCCACTGGAATTGGCTTGCCAACTGACTTATGGGTTCCAGCAACTGATAGAATTGGCCCGCAGCACTCTAGGCAATTAGCCTTAGGCCTAGCTCACGATTTTGATAATCCTTCATTTACAATTTCATTGGAAGGATATTATAAGCAAATGCAGAATATTATTTCATATAAAGAGGGCTCAAGCTTTTTGATGATTGAAGATCCAGACCAGAATCAAGAGTTTCATTATGAGGATGCTGTTACCGTTGGCGATGGATATTCATATGGATTGGAATTCCTAATTCAGCGCAAATATGGTAAGCTCACTGGCTGGATAGGTTATACATTATCTTATACAAAATACCAGTTTGATGAGCTTAATAATGGTAAAGAATTCTTCCCACGACACGATAGAAGACATGATGTATCTGTTGTTAGTATTTATAAATTGACAAAAAATGTTACCCTAAGTGCAACATGGGTTTATGGCACTGGTGATGCAATTACTTTGGCGCAAAGTAGTTATACGGCATACACTCATAACCCAATTGTTAGTTCTGATAATACTCAATATGAGTATAAGTATTTTAATTATAGAAATGCTAGTTTCTATGGCGATAAAAACTCATTTAGAATGGCAGCATATCACCGCTTTGATATAGGAGCGCAGTTTAGTAAGGATTTGAAATGGGGAGGAAGAAGAACCATTGAAGTTTCACTTTATAATGCCTATAATCGATATAACCCATTCTTTTATTATACTGCTTGGGACGGCAGAACACAGCAAACAGTTTTAAAACAAATCACCTTGTTTCCAATTTTACCTGGGGTTGCATATTATCTTAAATTTTAATTGATTATGAAAAATATACTATATATATTATTGTTAATTCCAATTCTTTTTTCATGCGAAAAAGATGCAGATATTGAAATTCCGAATTCCGAGCCTCAATTAGTAGTTGCTAATTTTATATCGCCAAATGAAGATAGCGTTAGACTTAAATTGACTTGGTCAACTCCAATATACAATTATAGTTCAAATCCATATTCTCATGGGCCTGAATCAGAACCAAATGCAAATGTAATTATCCAAAAAGGAGGAATTGACTATCCACTTCAGTTCGATCCTTTAGCAGAAACATATATATCCACAGTTCCAAATTTTGCAGTTGGTGATGAAGTAAATCTAAAGATAAGCCTTGAAGGGCAGCCAAACATTACTTCAAAATGTACTATTCCTCCTGCGCCAAAATATATTTTGGAATATGAGGGCCTGAAAGAAATTGTTTATCCAGATGGTTGGAGCGAATATTATTTTCAGTATAAATTTACTTGCAAGGACATAGGTGATAATAATTATTATAGAGTTAATTTTATGAGGTATTATAGACTTATTAATACTCCATATTATGGTAGTATGTATAATGAAGGTAATGAATTGTTTGAATTGTCAGAGAATGAATCAGTTACTATAAGATTGTCTTTCTATAAGGATAGTTCACAACCTATTACATATGACTCATTAAAGAGTTTTGTTTTGAAATGTGACGAAAATTATTATAAATACCATTTGTCTATTCAAAACTACCAAGGTGATGATTTCTTTGTGGAACCAAGCATTATCTATCATAATGTAGAGGGTGGATTAGGAGTTTTTGGGGCTTATAATATGGTGACGGATACTACTATTTTATAGTAGCATATTACACAATGATTTCATAATTAGTGCATCTATATTATGATAGTATATATAAGCAACTATCAATATAAGTTGCTGTCTTCATTCCTTTAGAATTGATTGCAATATATGCTCGGAGAAATTCCATAAGGATATTAATAAAATACCTTAAATTTGCAATTAATTATCAATAAATCTTTGTTTACAAAACAGTATAATTATGATTCATTTTGATAGCCATATAAAAAGCAAATTACCGGGAGCTAAAACTACCATTTTTACTCAAATGAGTGCCTTAGCCAATGAGCTAAATGCAATAAATTTATCTCAGGGATTTCCTAATTTTGATGTTTCCCCCGACTTGATAGAATTGGTGCACAAAGCCATGAAAGATGGCCACAATCAATATGCTCCCATGCAAGGTCTGCCTGAACTTAGAGAAGAGTTAAGTGAAGCTTTTAGCCGGAACTATGGTTTGAAATATGATGCTAATACGGAGATTACTATTACCTCAGGTGCCACACAAGCTATTTATGCCGCTATTACAACGGTAATTAATGAAGGCGACGAAGTAATAGTTATTGAGCCCGCTTTTGATATTTATGCTCCTACCATTAGAATGAATGGTGGAACTCCACGACCATATAAATTACAAGGTGAAGATTTTCATATTAAATGGGCGGAGCTCAGAAGGTTGATTACTCGAAATACTAAATTAATAATAATCAATACGCCTCATAATCCAACCTCTACAGTGCTGAGCAAAAAAGACATGGAGGAGCTGGATAAAATGACCCGAGGAACGGATATTCTGGTTTTAAGCGATGAAGTATATGAGCATATTATTTTTGATGGATTGAAACATCAAAGTATTGCAGCATTTCCAAACTTGGCAGAGCGCAGTTTTATAATAGGCTCATTTGGCAAAACATTTCATGTAACGGGTTGGAAAACAGGATTCTGCTTAGCGCCAGAGAAACTGATGAGCGAATTCCGTAAGGTACATCAGAATGTGGTTTTTGCAGGCAATAGACCTATGCAAACAGCATTAGCTGCCTATATGCATAATCCTGAGAACTATATGGATATAAATTTAATGTATAGTGAAAAAAGAGATTATTTCTTGGAGTTGATGAAAAGCAGTAGATTTACTCCTTTACCATCAAAAGGAACATATTTTCAGCTATTCAAATATGATAGGATTTCTGATGAGCCTGAACTGGATTTTGCAATGCGAATGACTAAGGAATATGGTGTTGCTACTATTCCACTATCATATTTCTATTCCGATAATTATGACAATAAAATCCTAAGATTTTGTTTTGCAAAAACAGATGAAACCCTTGAAAATGCATCTGAGTTATTATGCAAGATATAAAAATTACAATAATACAGGCAAACCTTGCTTGGGAAGACAAAGAGGCTAATCTTGCATATTTTCAAAAGCAGATTAATGCAATATCAGAGCCAACAGATATGATTATTCTCCCAGAGATGTTTAATACAGCCTTCTCGATGAAGCCAGAGGTTTTCTCTGAACTACCTCTAGGGAATACCCATAAATGGATGGAGGAAATAAGCAAGAATACCAATACTTCAATTGCTGGTAGCTTTATGGTTAATGATAATGGTAATTATTATAATCGATTTGTGGTGATGCATCCTAATGGTAGTTTTAAGAAATATGATAAGCGCCATTTGTTTCGTATGGGCAATGAGCACGACCATTTTACTGCTGGTACTGATTCCTTAATTTTCAATTTCAAAGGTTGGAAGATCAAAGCATTAATATGCTATGATTTACGATTTCCTGTATTTGCAAAAAACAATTTCAAAAATGGCAATTACGATTATGATGCATTAATATATGTGGCGAATTGGCCAAGAGTGCGCAATCATATTTGGCAAAGCCTACTGCTAGCACGAGCCATCGAAAATCAAGCATATGTAATTGGTGTAAACCGCATTGGTAAGGATGGAAATGGTTTAGATCATGCTGGGAGCTCATGCATTCTGAATTCAAAAGGTGAATATATTATTGAGCCTAAAGAATTAATTCCCTTTGTGCAAACTGCTAGTTTATCTTTTACCGAATTGCAGGATTTTAGAGATAGATTTACCGTTGGATTGGATTGGGATAGATTTGAGGTTTTATAATGTTTTTATCAAATTGAATATCAAATCTAACCAATTCATTTTCCACCAATACGCAAAACAAATCCACCAATAATAAATAATG
>JAOZKO010000127.1 GCA_029935325.1 Bacteroidales bacterium | reverse complement strand
GGTTTCAAAATACCGATAACTATCGGTATCAAAAGCCTTGTCTTTGACGTTTTCTGGCAAGCACTAACTAACCAGAATTTTTCCATTCATACTATTAGGAATTTCAACTCCCATCATAGTAAGCATAGTAGGAGCAATGTCAGCTAATCTACCATCTTTAATTTTGCTAAATTTTGAATCCAGAATAATAATTGGCACCTGATTGAGGCTATGTGCTGTATTGGGGCTGCCATCTGCATTCACTGCATAATCAGAATTGCCATGGTCAGCAGTTAGCAAAACAGAGTAATTATGAGTTTTGGCAGTGTCTATAACTTGCCCAACACACTTATCAACTGTTTCTATTGCTGTAATAATTGCTTCATAAATTCCAGTATGACCAACCATATCGCTATTTGCAAAATTCAAACAAATAAAATCATAAGCTTCTGTTTCTATTGCAGCTACAACTTTTTCCGTAACTTCTGGTGCCGACATTTCGGGCTGAAGGTCGTAAGTTGCCACCTTGGGCGAGCTTACCATAATTCTATCTTCTCCTTCAAATGTTTTATCTCTTCCTCCCGAAAAGAAGAAACTTACGTGGGGATACTTTTCTGTTTCTGCAATTCTTAATTGTTTTAAGCCTTTATCTGAAAGCCATTCTCCCATGGTTTCCTTAAGCTCATCTTTATCAAAAATCACATTTACATTCTTGAAAGACTCATCATATCGAGTCATGGTATAATACTGTAAAGGAATTGTTTGCATCCCTTTCTCAGGCATATTTTGTTGACTTAATACAGTTGTTATTTCCCGTAAGCGATCGGTTCTAAAATTAAAGCAAATAACAACATCATCTTTTTGAATTGTACTCAAAGCTTTACCTGTTTCTCTATCAACTATTATTGATGGCTCTATAAATTCATCAGTAATTTCACGATTATAGGAAGTTTGAACAGCCGCCAATGGATTTATAAATTTATTACCAATTCCATTTACCATTAAATCATAGCCTTTCTTTACTCTTTCCCAACGATTATCTCTATCCATGGTATAATACCTACCACAAACAGTTGCAATCTTAGCCGATTTATTATTCAAATATTCGTGTATTTCGCTAATAAAACCAATGCCGCTTTTTGGATCAGTATCACGACCATCCATCAGTGCGTGTACAAATACCTTATCAATTCCTCTTTCATCGCCCATATCAATGAGCTTTTTTAGGTGTTCCATTGAAGAGTGCACCCCTCCATCCGATACTAAACCCAAAAGATGGACCTGTTTATTATTGGTTTTGGCATATTCAAATGCTTGATTTAATACAGCATTTTTCTCAATACTTGAATCAGAAACTGCTCTATTAATCTTAACTAAATCTTGGTAAACAACTCTTCCTGCACCAATATTCATATGCCCAACTTCAGAGTTTCCCATTTGCCCAATTGGCAAACCAACCTCCTCACCACTAGCGTTTAACTTAGCTTTTAGTGCGTTTGAATTGCTATATAATTGATCTATATAAGGAGTATTAGAATTATATATTGCATCAGCTTTATCGTGCTTTCCTTCGCCCCAACCATCCATAATAATAAGGATAGATTTATTAGTTTGTGTCTTCATAAAAAATTATTTTCTAATTATTGCAAAATTATTGAAATTGTTGATGGGAAAGTATAATATTTTTTTACCTTTGCGCCTTCATATTGCCTGATGGTGTAATTGGCAACATATTCGGTTCTGAACCGGAAGAGTCTTGGTTCGAATCCTTGGCGGGCAACTACAAAAACCTTAATGCATTGCATTAGGGTTTTTTTTATTAGTGGATTTTTGAAATAACTCCTATCCGAGCTTGATTTAACCAGGCAGCCTTATTCTCAATATATATTTCTATTTTAATATAACCAAAAATTATTTTAACCCATACAGTTATAGTGCTTTATAAAACAAATAGCAATCGATAAATTACGCACTTTTTTACTATCAAATAGAATTATCCATTGAAGTAGACCAATTCCTCCGGCACATAAATTTAACATAAAGGTTAAGGAATGTTAACAATGTAACAAACCACAAACTAGGGCGTCACAGCATATATAAACTTAAAATATTAATCAATAAACTTATATATTATGAAAACTACAAATCTATATGACTCAATGAAAACGCTAATAATAATCTTTGGAACATTTTTTATTTTAGCGAGCTTAACTTCCTGCGAAAAAGCAGATGATAGAGAATTTCCATCCACTTATAGTTATCCTACAGATGTAAAAACAGAAGCTCTGACAATTCAAAAAGATCAGTGGTATAATGTTCAAAATTATAAGGAAACTTGCCTTGATTCTAAATTTTATGTTAAAGGCGAGAACTACGAATACATCAAGGTATATTTAAAGATTAAAAAAGCAGGAACTCAGACAGAAATCTGGCAAGAACTTCCTTATACCGAAACCCACTTAAAGCTTGAAAATTTTAAAATCTATGTTCAGAAGCATGAAGAATTAACTGAGGATAGATATCAGTTTTTAATTGAGATTAAGATAAAGGCATAATATTCAGATATATACATCAGAATCATTGATTAAGTTGTTAATGAATGTTAACATAGTAACAAATTAAATACAATAAGCGTCACATCCTCAGAAACCTAAAATTAACTAGATAAATTTAACCAAACCTAAAATCTATTATCATGAAAACTACAAGACTAATTAACAGATTAAGAACATCAGCCATAATGATTGGCATGCTAATCACAATGGGAATATTAACATCCTGCGAAAAAGCAGAAGACGAATTTCTTCCAACTTCAGACCCAGTTATCACTGATGTTGTAGATGAAATAATTATTGTTGAAGTAGCAGATTGGCAAATCAATCAGGTTTGCAGTGAAGCAACCCTTGACTGTGCTATTTTAACAAATGCTGTAGAATATGAATTTTTAAAAGTATATATTAAAGTTCCAAAAACAGCTAGCAATCCTGAAATCTGGGAAGAATTACCTATTTCTGATGTGAAATTCAGAGTTGAGAACTCTAAAATATGTGTTAAACGCACCAATAATTGGGTGTGTGAAAAAAGTACATTCTTGGTTGAATTGAAACCAAAAGAAAAATCTTCACTTAAAAAACTCAAAGGAGATAAAGAAAATCAAATTCAAAAGGGAACATCAGTACTTTAAAGATAATCCTAAAATAAACCTAAAACCTGATTAATTATTTAAGCTAAAGGTCATCTGCGAAAGTGGGTGACCTTTTCTTGCTTTTTGTTAGAACTGGAGTAACAGTAAAAATGTTTTATAGCTTAGCTTCAATAAATCTTACAAAATCATAAAAACCAGTGTCTAAAACCTTAATTAATACAAAACAATATTATTAATAGATAAAATAAATTGAACAGTAATTTTGGATGGGTCTAATAATTCATAGTAGTAAACATTAAATATACTATCTTTGTGTACTTTTTATTGTCAAACATTAAATTTAATAATATGAATATCAAATCGTTATCGCTATTAGTAGCAGTATTATTTGTTTTTGCTCAGCAGCAAACAAATGCGTGTACTAATTATTTAATTACAAAAGGAGCTAGTGTTGATGGATCTACTATGGTAAGCTATAGTGCTGATTCACATGTTTTATATGGTGAGCTTTACCATTGGTCGGCTCAAAAGTGGCCAGCAGGAAGTATGATGGACGTATATGAATGGGACACTGGAAAAAAATTAGGACAAATTCCTCAGGCTGCCGAAACTTATAATGTAGTAGGAAATGCCAACGAACATCAAGTAAGTATTGGCGAAACAACCTATGGTGGCCGTAAAGATTTATATCACCAAGATGGTGCAATAATGGATTATGGTAGTTTGATTTATATTGCTCTTCAGCGATCAAAAACTGCTAGAGAAGCCATGAAGATAATGACTGATTTGGTAGAACAATATGGATATTATAGCTCTGGAGAATCATTTTCTGTTGTAGATAAAAATGAAGTTTGGATACTTGAGATGATTGGAAAAGGACAAGGGCAAAAAGGCGCCGTATGGGTTGCTGTTCGTATTCCTGAAGGTTATGTTTCGGGTCATGCCAACCAAGCTCGAATTACTACTTTTGAATTTCAAAAGAAAAACAAATGGGATAAGGAAGACGCAATGTTCTTCAATAGCAAGGACGTAATAAGCTTTGCTCGCGAGAAGACTTGGTTCACAGGAAAAGATAAAGATTTCAGTTTTAGCGATACATATGCACCGGTAGATTTTGGTGGTGCTCGCTTTTGCGAAATGCGTGTTTATTCAATGTTCCACAAAGTAAATGCAGAAGTAAAAGGAAATGCTGCTTATTGGGAATATGTGAAAGGAAATATCCAAAACGGTGGTGAAAACGGATATGCTACCAACCGTATGCCATTATATATTAAGCCTGACCAGAAAGTATCAGTACATGATATGATGATGTTTATGCGCGACCACCTTGAAGGAACAGAATTAGATATGTCTAAAGATATTGGCGCAGGTCCATATCATTTGCCTTATCGTTGGAGAGGCTTGACTTGGGAAGTTGATGGTAAAAAATATTGTAACGAAAGAGCTACCGCTACTCAGCAAGCAGGTTTTTCATTTATTACACAATTGCGCTCTTGGTTACCCGACGAAGTTGGAACTATTATTTGGTGGGGCGTTGATGATCCTTCTGGAACAGTTTATATGCCGTTTTATTCTAATATGACTTCTGCCCCTGAGAACTTTAAGGTAGGTAACGGATCAATGATGGAATGGTCAGAGACTTCTGGCTTCTGGATCTTTAATCAGGTTACAAATTTAGCATACCTTGCTTGGGATAGAATTCACCCTGATGTGGAAAAAGCACAATCAGAATTAGAGCAAAGATTTATTAGCGAAATACCAAAGGTTGACGCTGAAGCACAATCTATTTTAAAAGAAAAAGGTCATGATGCAGCAGTTGATTATGTAAGTAATTATTCGCATAAAGCGGCTTCTGAAACATATAATACTTGGAAAACTTTATATCAGCAATTATTTATGAAGTTTATGGACGGTAATATAAAAACCAAAAACGAGATTAAGGAAGGCTATAAAATGGCTAATCCAGAGGTAAGCCAACCTGGTTATGGTGAGGACTGGTACCGTAGAATTATTAAAGAAACAGGAACACAATTTGAAATGAAGTAAAATTCAAATTATAAAAAAAGGAGTATTTGGTTTACCGAATACTCCTTTTTTGAATTTAGGAGAAATATAAGTAATGCAACCAAAATCTATGTCAGGAATTAAGAAGTATTTTTCAATGGTAAAATTTGCCCATAGTGTTTTTGCTATGCCCTTTGCCTTTTTAGGATTTTTTCTTGCAATTCGCCTTAATAATTTGCAATTTGATTATACCACGCTAGGATATATTGTTTTTGCAATGATTTTTGCCCGCAATGCTGCTATGGGTTTCAATCGCTATCTTGATAGAAATATAGATAAACTTAACGATAGAACTAAAGGCAGAGAAGTTGCTGCTGGAATTATTAGTTCCAAGAATGCCTTGATATTTATTATTATCAATGTTTTGCTTTTTATGGGTACTGCCTGGCTGATAAATTCATTGGCTTTTTATCTTTCGCCAATTGCACTAGCAGTAGTCCTAGGATATAGTTATACCAAAAGATTCACAGTATTATGCCATTTGGTACTTGGCCTTGGATTGTCACTTGCTCCAATTGGCGCATATATTTCAGTCACAGGGTCTTTCAATAATATTATTCCAGTTATTTTTTCATTTGTTGTGCTTTTCTGGACAGCAGGTTTCGATATTATTTATGCTTTGCAAGATGCCGATTTCGATAAAGAAAATAATCTTAAGAGCATTCCTTCTAGATTAGGTAAAAAACAAGCCCTATTAGTTGCTCGCTCACTCCATATTCTTACGGCATTGCTAGTAATGCTAGCTGGATATTTCCTTAATACTGGTTTATGGTATTCCATTGCCATAGGTGTATTTATTGTAGCATTATTTAGTCAACATCGTTTGGTCTCTGCTGATGATTTATCGAAAGTAAATCTTGCTTTTTTTACTACTAATGGCATTGCAAGTATTGTATTTTCAGGTTTAACTATTATTTCACTTTATTATTAATATAATTTATAAATGATAAAAGTATTCAAATTCGGAGGAGCATCGGTAAAATCAGCGGAAGCAGTTGTAAATGTTGCTAATATTTTGGAGAAATATAGTAGCAATAAAATTATGGTTGTAATTTCGGCTATGGCAAAAACAACCAATGCTCTCGAGAGATTGCTAAATGCTTATATTAATGATTCCTTTGACAAATTTTCCATATTTGAGGATATTAAAGAATTTCATTTTACCATATTAAAGGATTTATTAGACGAAACAAATAAGGCTGCATTTACAGATTTAACACAGAATTTTGATGCTCTAGAATTAAAAATCAAAGGAGTACCAACCAATAATAATGCGAGCGAATACGCCCAGATTGTTAGTTATGGCGAGATTTTTTCCACATTAATTATATATCACTACCTGAAAAGCGTGAACTTCTCTTGCGCTTGGAAAAACGCTGGTGACTTTATTATCACTGAAAACAAACCACAAGAAGCTTCCGTAGATTGGACAAATAGTCCTGCTGAGATTAAAAATAATTTACTGCCGGTTTTTGAAGAATTTGATATTGTAATTTCTCAGGGTTTTATTGCTCGCTCCAAAGAAAATAATATAACAACCCTCGGAAGAGAAGGCTCTGATTATTCTGCAGCGATTTTTGCCTTTGGTTTGGATGCCGAAGATTTAACAATATGGAAAGATGTGCCTGGTTTGCTTAATGCTGATCCAAAGTATTTTGAAAATACCGAAAAACTAGATAGTATAAGTTATCGCGAAACCATTGAGTTGGCATATTATGGAGCGAGTATAATTCACCCGAAAACCATTCAGCCACTTCAAAACAAAAAGATTCCACTTTATATTAAATCTTTTATCAATCCTGATGCTAAAGGAACAGCAATACAGTCAAACACTTATAGTCAATTACAAACACCTTCATATATTTTTAAAAAGGAGCAAGTATTAATATCTATTTCAGCTAGGGATTTCTCGTTTATTGCTGAGCAGCACCTCTCCTCTATTTTTAATAAACTATCTGTTTATGGACTTCATGTAAATATGATGCAGAATTCAGCAATTTCATTCTCTCTGTGCATGGACAATAAAGGAGAAGCAATGTTGGGCTTCATTAAAGATTTACAACAAGATTTCAAAGTGAGATATAATGAGCAAATGGAACTTATTACAATCCAGCACTATAATCAAGATGTGATAAATGATTTAATAGCAAATCGGGAGGTGTATTTAGAACAAAAAAACAGGACTACTATTCAGTTGCTTGTGCGATAGGCTTGATTATTTAATAGAACACAGATAACGCGGATTTATTGGATTTTCACGGATTTTTTTCTAGTCACTTCTTCACTCTCAATTTCTCCAATTCTCAACCTCCCAGCCCAAAAGTGAAGGCTTCGCTTATTTGTTCAGCGGACATAGCGAAGGCTTCACATGCCGTGCTAAACCACGCAACTT
>JAOZKO010000126.1:6849-7603 GCA_029935325.1 Bacteroidales bacterium | reverse complement strand
TATGCTCCTCTTCCCAAGGGTTCTATCCATCCACTTTCTAAATAATATTTTCGTAAATCATTGGATATACCCAATCTATCTAATAATGCAACTGTTATCACATTGCCTTGTTGCAATACTTCAATAAGCTTTCTTAATTTTGTTCTCTTATGTGTAGCCATACTACTTAATTTGCGGCAAAAGTAAGAATAATTATAAAGCTATTATCAAATTCTTAAATGAATTAATATTTAAGCAGTAAAACTACGTATATTAGATATAATATAAGAAATAGTGTATCTTAAAATGTATATCAGACAGACTTTAGCCATTGCACAATACGTAACATAACAAGGGAATTATTAAATAGTGCTTGGTACGAAACGCCAATTTCTTCGTTATGCTCATGTTGAAACCAGTCATTTGCAAAAGCAATTCCGATAGTTATCGGAACCTTATTTTCAACATTTCACAAGCCTCGAACTTGACACTTCCTACCTAAGCACTGTAAAAAAGAGAGCTTCTGCCCAGACACTAAATATGTTTGGAATAAAACAAATAGTGATTTATGAAGAGAAGTCAACATCTAACCATTATATATAACTAGTATTTAGAATATTAACAGAATTTTCGTATTTCTTATAATGTAATTATCGAACCGAAAGAATAAACACGATACTAGCTATAAACGCCATATTTTCTGATAATTACAGAGGCAAAAAAGAAAACGGAAGACTCATTTTTGATGAGAATTCCGCTTATGTACCCAGGGCCG
>JAOZKO010000126.1:4498-6749 GCA_029935325.1 Bacteroidales bacterium | reverse complement strand
GGGTCGAACCGGCACGAGTTATCCTCACTGGTGTTTGAGACCAGCGCGTCTACCACCCCGAAAGCTTTCGGGGCCGCCAAATCAGCCAAAACGAACTTTTAATTTTTCAATAATTTCAGGATAAATTAGGAGGTTTTGTATATAAACTTTACTTTTCATCTTCTTTATATATGCTTCTATTCTTCTGGATTGTGCGTATCCTAGTTGGTCAATTACAAGAAACACAATCCAATCATCTGTTTTTGAGGTAAAACTATTAGAATACTTTTTAGATTTATGTTCTTGCCATCTGACCTGAAAATCATTACAGCTACCTGTATAGTATCGATCTAAATTCTTTGAGTATAAAATATAAGTAGCAGCCATTAAAAGAGATTATATTAGAAAAGCCACTGATAATCAGTGGCTTTCAAATTTGTACCCAGGGCCGGGGTCGAACCGGCACGAGTTATCCTCACTGGTGTTTGAGACCAGCGCGTCTACCAATTCCGCCACCTGGGCATTACGATGCTGAATTGAGGGCGCAAAGGTAATATTTTTATGATATGCTTAAAAATAATTTTAATAAGTCATTGAAGAATATTGGAACAGCTTTGAATCAAATTTATTTTTATTTCCCTCCTAAAATAAATTGCTTGCTAATACTCTGATTATCGGAGCTAAACCGAAACTGATAAACGCCTGATTTTAACTGCATTTCGCTAGCATTAAACTCTTGAATATATTTTCCTGGGCGATAGTCTTTACCGTTTATTATTGTGGTAATTAGACTTCCCTTTTGGTCATAAACCTCCAATTTTACTTTTGAAGCAGTCTTTATTTTGAAAGAGAAATACACTATATCGGTCCCTGGATTAGGGTATATATTCGCTGAAATATTATTTTGGCTTGCAATATCTGGCTTTGTAGATAGGTCGGTCTCAGGATTAATAATTGCCGTCCAAATTGAAAGGTGATTTACTACATCAAAACGAGTCCAAATAGGGCGTACAATACCATTTTGTACTGAAATATTATTATAATCACCAAAGAAAACGCTACTTGTGGGCATAAATGGAGATTCACTAATTTGATAATTTTCGAAAGTTTGACCACCATCCTTTGATATCGCAAGATAAACATCCGTAAGTTCATCGGTATAATTTCGCCTATCATAAAAAATAAAATATAAATAGCCTGTGCTTTGATCAATATCCATCCAAGTGAAAAACTGATGATTCTGAGTTGTATCATCATTTACCATAATTGGCGCTGACCAAGTGTTGCCTCCATCAGTTGATTTTACCAACCAAATATCAGTATTGTTTACACCATTGCGCTGGTCGCTCCAGTTTATATATATTGTACCATGATATTGTCCTCCACTTAAATCACAATCGGTAATTGGCAAACCATTACAACGACTAATTCTAGGGATTTCATAATCCCAACCTCCAGGAATATTCGAAACAAAAATATCATTATTAAGCCATGTGTTGCCGCTATCAGTACTTCTATCGAATACCAATCCATCAGGTCCTGCCCATGACACATAAATTTCACCATTTGGACCAACGCAAGGTACTGCGCCCTCCACTGTATTATCACTATCGATACAATCTCCTTCCGTTTGGTTTATTCTCTTAGCTGTGGACCAGGAATGACCTGAATCAAAGGATCTTGAAAATAGGATATTACTTTTCTTCGATGTATCAGCAACTCCATATTTATCGAATTGAGTCCAGGTGACATATAAGTTATTATTTGTTCTATCAACGGCAATCCACTCTTTGTCCTGAGCATAATCGAGCCTACCATCCAAACCCATAAAAGTATCTTCTGTCCATATACCTTGGGCAGTGATATATTTCTGGCAAACTATTCTATCAATCCAGTGACCTGTGCCACTTGGTGGGTTTGCCAGATGAAGAAAATAGAAATTACCAGCAGTATCGTCAATAATTGCAGGATCACCCCAAACTCCGGAATTGGAAAGCAAAGTATCCTCTAACCATGTACGACCAGTATCTAATGATATAAATAGTTTGTCAATATTCGACCCTGCCATAATAATTGCAGGATTCAACGAATTAATATAAATTGATGGTTCCTCAGGCGACCCTTGTGTGCCAATCATTATATTTTCGGGTTGTGCAAAAAGATAATTGCTACTTACTAAAAGCAATAAAAAGGTGAAAGCTATTTTCATGATTCAAGGAATTAAATTATTGGGGCAAAAATATGAAATCTTATTGATTCACGTAGAAAGAAC
>JAOZKO010000126.1:1359-4398 GCA_029935325.1 Bacteroidales bacterium | reverse complement strand
CTATTCTACAACCAACTTTCGAGTATATACACCAGTATTTGTATTGATTTGAATAAAATAAATGCCTTTGTCAAATTCAGAAATATCTATTTTTAGATTTTGAGCATTTGAAAAATCATTTCTTAAAATAGTTTTTCCACTAAGGTCACTTATTTCAATATTAGTAAATTCTATAATTATTCCTAGGTCAACATTTACTATTGAACTACTTGGATTCGGGAAAATTCTAATGTAATTATTAATGTCTAAATTATTAAAACCAACCTCCGTAATTTGAAAGCAAATTGAAGTATCAACACAATTATTAGCACTTACAATTACAGCATAACTTCCATTTGATATTGCTGTAAAAACCTGATTAGTGGCGCCACTAATTGGAGCATTTCCATTATTACAATCAATCCATTGATAGTTTGCTCCCATAGCATTTGAAGTAAGTTTAATTCCACTTTTAATAACTGATACATCCACATTATTTATTGTCAAGTTAATAGTAATTACACTATCACAGCCTATTGCATTAGGAATTGTATCGGTATAAGTATTTGATGTAAACCATTGCTTTCCGCTGGGGCTAATATACATATTGCAGGCAGTTTCGGAAAAGGAATGCGTACTACTACTATTTATAGTTAATGTGATTGTCATTATACTATCGCAGCCAACAAAATTAGGAATAGTATCGACATATACTCCTGCATTTGTCCACGTATAATTGCCGCTAGGGCTGGTATAACTATCACAAGCTGTAACAGCAACACTACTTATAGAACCTGTTCCTTGCGTAAGGCTTGCTCCACTTACCCAATTAGATGTGCTTCCTGACAATGAGAATCCACTTAAAGTCCCGTTATTAGTATTTCCTGAATAATCTATAAGAGTAGTTATTCCTGAATTATTACCCGCAGCAGTACCATGATTAAACTTATAGTATGCAACAAGCCCTGTTTGGGGGCCACAAAACTCTATATTTCTATTAGTTGATATTTGAGAAGCTGTTCGCTCTACATTCCATACCCTTACTTCATCAATTTTTCCAGTAAATATCTTAGCTCCATCTACTCTTACTCCAATGCGCAAATTAGTTCCATAAACTGTATTTATGGGTGTTGACATATTAAAACTTCCATCCAAAACACCATCAATATACAATTTGTATTTTGTAGATAATGAATTATTGAAAGTAACAGCAACATGATGCCAAGTACTATTACCAACAACAGTTGTAGATGTATAACCAGAACCTTGTACTTCTACTCTTAGTTTACCATCAATAAGTGCGAATGTAAATCTCCCTCCTGTAACAGCAGATCCCCAATCTGTTATCACCTCTTGCCCCGATACAAATGGAGTATTTATCCAAGCCTCAACTGTTCGATTAGAAGCTCCAAAAATTCCAGAATATGTTGTTTGAACATAATCATCAGTCCCATCAAAGTCCAGTGCATTTTGCGAATAAGTAATTTGAGATAATTGTAGTAAAGCTACTAAAATATAGAGTTTAAGTATTTTCATAATTCAAATATTAATGTGTGGCAAAGATAGGATATTTTTTATTTCACAAATACATATATAATTAAACAATTGAAGATTTTTATAACCCTGTATCGAGCATTTTAACTTAAGTCAAATATATTGAAATTTACATATTCTCCACTAAATTTATGGCAGTACCTAATAGATAAGCTTTTCTATTCAATATCACATTTCCTCTATAATTTACTTCTATTTTATTGATACTTTTACCAAATGAAATCACAAGCCATATTAGTAGCTATTATTATAGTAGCTTTTGCATTATTCAGTAATAATTTAAAGGCTCAGCAACATCGCAATTGCGGAACGATGGAGTATTTACAACATCAGATTCAGCAAGATAGCACAATTGTTCAGCGGTTAGTTGACCAAGAAGCTGCCATTACAAATTGGAAGAAAAATGCACATCAGGAAAAATCAATTATTCGTATTCCTGTGGTTTTTCATGTAATATGGTCCATGAATGTGCACAATATTAGCGATGCACAAGTTTACTCTCAATTGGATGTATTAAGTGCTGATTATCGCCGCTTCAATGCTGATACAGCAAATACTCCTAATGATTTTGATTCTTTGGCTGCTGATATTGAAATCGAATTCTGTATCGCCCACCAAGACCCAAATGGTAATTGGACCGATGGAATAACTAGAACTCAGTCCAATAAATCAGCTTTTGATATGTCAACTGATGAAGCCAAATTTACATCATTAGGCGGCCATGATGCTTGGGATGCTAATTACTATCTTAATATATGGGTAGTACCTGCAATTGTTGAGAATGGTATGGGAGGGATTTTAGGTTATGCACAGTTTCCGGGAGGAAATAATGCTACTGATGGTGTAGTAATTGGTTACAAATACTTGGGAACAATGGGTACTGCGACTGCTCCTTTTAACCAAGGTAGAACTGCAACTCATGAAGTGGGTCATTGGCTAAGCCTATACCATATTTGGGGTGATGATAATGGTGGTTGCTGGGGAACAGACTATGTGGATGATACGCCAAATCAAGCAAGTTATAATTACGATTGTCCTACTCACCCACATACTAGCTGCTCCAATAGCGGTGATATGTTTATGAATTATATGGATTATACTGACGACAATTGCATGAATATGTTTACCTATGGACAAAAAGCTAGAATGCTGGCCACTATGGATAGTCTTCGCTTAAGTTTAAAAACATCAGGTAGATGTCAGGCTAATGCAATTGGAGAAAACAAAGAACAAATAAAATTTAACTTATACCCAAGCCCTGCAAGTGATATTGTAAAATTGGAATGGAACTTTATTACAAACGAAAAGTTTCTAGAAGTAAGAATATTGGATCTTAGTGGTAGGGTAATAGAATCGATGCACATACCTACAGCTTATAATACTGCAGAAATTAATGTTACGAATTTCAAAAGCGGCCTTTATATAATTCAAATACAAAATAGTGCTCAAATAGGGTATAAAAAATTATTGATACAACATCAATAGTTCGTTTAGGATTTATAAACT
>JAOZKO010000126.1:0-1259 GCA_029935325.1 Bacteroidales bacterium | reverse complement strand
AAGTATTGTAATATGCAGATAAACAAATCTTTGCGCCTTAGCGTCTTTGCGAGAAACAAATTATTAACGAAGTATTAAACATTAAAAATGATAATAAAAGAAATTGTAAAGGATACCGAAATAGAGAATATTGTCGGCAAAATAATAGATGGCAAACGTATAAGTGTAGAGGAAGGAATCCTTTTATATAAAAATGCTGACTTATCCATATTGGGATATTTAGCAAATCTGATTAGAGAAAGAAAAAACGGTGATAAAGTTTATTTTAATCGAAACTTACATATAGAGCCAACCAACCAATGCGTATATGCCTGCAAATTCTGTTCATATTACAGAAAAAAAGGGGAAGAAGGCTGGGAGTTTTCTCGTGAAGATATGATAAGGCAGGTAAAAGAAATGGGCGACCAAATAACAGAGGTTCATATTGTTGGCGGAGTACATCCAAAATGGGATTTACATTATTATGGAGAGCTATTTCAAGATATAAAAGCCATTAGACCCGATGTACATATCAAAGCATTTACTGCTGTTGAGATTAGCTATATTGCCAAAAGATCGAAGATGAACCTCAGAGAAGGACTTCAAGCATTGAAAGATTATGGTTTGGATTCGATACCTGGTGGTGGTGCCGAAATTTTTGATGAAGAAATTCGTCAAAAAGTATGCCCACATAAAGATACTGGCGAGCAGTGGTTGGAACTTCACAAAACAGCTCATGAGCTTGGCATTCCTACCAATGCAACTATTCTTTATGGTCATATCGAAAGTATTGAACATAGAATCGATCATTTTAATCGACTTCGAGAACTACAAGATCAAACAGGTGGTTTTAATGTATTTATTCCACTGAAATATAAAATGGAAAACAATGAGCTTTCATACTTAGGCGAGGTAAGTGTGGTTGACGATATTAAACTTTATGCAATGTCACGTATTTTCCTCGATAATTTTAATCATATAAAAGCCTATTGGCCGATGATTGGAAAGGATATTTCGCAGCTACTGCTTTCCTTTGGAGTGGATGATTTTGATGGAACGATTAACGATAGTACCAAAATTTATTCTTTAGCAGGTGCCGAAGACCAATCTCCAAGCATGAATACTGCCAATATGGTAAAAATGATTGAAGATGTAGGAAGAAAAGCTGTAGAAAGAGATTCTGTTTATAATATTTTGAAGGAGTATTAGGGTGTGTTGGTGTGTTTTGTGTTTGTTGTTTTGTGTTTGTTGTTCTCTGAGCTCTGACAACTGATTACTGT
>JAOZKO010000125.1:3960-7759 GCA_029935325.1 Bacteroidales bacterium | reverse complement strand
GAAATATTATAAATCCAATTTAAGCTGTCGCTTCAAATGAAAACTCCGCCTATGATACGGGCTTTGGCCATGTATATCCAAAGCAATAATATGTTTCTTTGTAGCATAGGCTTTATTATGTTCCCAATCGTACTGAGGATATTCTTTTGATAATTCAATCATAATATCGTCACGATAGGTTTTTGCTAAAATAGATGCTGCAGCAATCGAAAGGTATTTCCCGTCTCCCTTAATTATGCAATTATGTGGAATATCTTTATATGCTTTGAATCTATTGCCATCAATTAAAAGTAATTCTGGCAATTCGGATAGTTTGTCAATGGCTCTATGCATAGCCAGAAAGCTTGCATTTAGGATATTGATTTTATCAATTTCTTCATTAGAAACTATTCCTACAGCCCATGATATGGCATTTTTTTCTATTTCTTTTCTTAGCTTATATCGTGCTTTTTCATTGAGTTTCTTAGAGTCATTTAATAAACTATGCTGAAATTTACTTGGCAGTATTACCGCTGCTGCTACCACAGGACCTGCTAGGCAGCCTCTTCCTGCTTCGTCGCAACCAGCTTCAATTTTATTAGGTGTAAATGATGATTTAAGCATATAGCATCTGAAAAATAATAATTGCCTTCTGTGCGATAATTAGAATTATTGCTGTTTCAAGAATCCAATTTGGTTTATTATCATTCAAATAAATACTAAAAATAAATGATAGCAAAAAGAGGATTATTATATAATGGAATGTGGTGTTTTGCCCGGCAATAAATATTAGTAAAACACTCATAATAAGTGCCCAAATAATAAAAACTGTATAGCCTCTTATCTGTATTAATTTGCTTCTAAGATTTCCAATAATAGTCAGGATTGTATAAATGCTTAGTATTGAAATTATTGCTATAAATATATAATCAGCCCAATTACTACCAAATTCAATCATAAAAGAAAAACTGCTAAACTGATTGATAAATTCGAACCATTTAATAGAAAGCTCATCAGTCATAAAATACCAAGTGAAAAGATAGATATAGGGTAGAATAAAAGATGATATTACAATAAACAAATGGCGCACATTGAACTGGCGAAAAACCACTAAGGCAATGATTATGAGTAATATATTCATAAACATTATAGAGTAAATCAAAGAGCTAATTGAAAAAATAATAGCACTTGATGATAATTCAGCAGTGACTTTTTCGGTATCGCCTAAGTGAAAGAGTTTTTTTACACCAATCAACATTAGTAAAAGTGAAAATAATGGAGGGCTAAGGTACCATGCCCAGGGACTTGAGAAAATAAATAATGGTGCTATTATCAAAAACTGAAAGTGTTTTCGCTTAAATAAGCCATAAAAAGTAGCATAGTATTGTGTTAGTAATAATAGGCTAATTACTATAATTCCAAAAGTAATTCTAATGGCCCAAGGATTGCCGTTAAGAAGCTTATAAACTAATGAATATAAAGGGTTAAAGCCATTGTTGGGAGCAATATATACAGGTAATATTAGGAATATTATTCCAATTGCAATTATTATTGAATATTGCAGGCTAGTATTCCTTCCATTAAATATTTTTAATAGCATTTTATTAGACTTTATAATGATTGAAGTTGTATACAGCCATACTATTTTAATTGTTATAATGTCTATTACATTAAATCTTTTCCAATATCTTTTCTATAATACATTTTCTCAAACTGGATCTTCTGGGCATTTTCAAAACTATTGGCTAAAGCTTCTTCCAAATTATTTCCAAAGGCTGTAATAGCAAGTACTCTTCCTCCACTGGTAAAGATATCTCCATCTTCATTCATCTTGGTTCCGGCATGAAATACTATACTATTTTTTACTTGATCAAGACCGGAAATCTTTTTGCCTTTTTCGTAGGATTCAGGATAACCTCCCGAGACTAGCATTATTGAAGTTGAATATCGTGGGTCTATTTCAAGACTAGCATTTGCAAGCTTATTTTTTCCTGTGGCATCAAACAGTTCTAAAAGGTCGCTTTTTATTCGTGGAATTACGGACTCTGTTTCAGGATCTCCCATACGAACATTATATTCTATTACAAATGGGTCGCCATTAACATTCATCAGTCCAATAAAAACAAAGCCATTATAATCCATTTTATCCTTTGCAATGCCTTCAACAGTTGGCTTTATAATCCGCTCTTCAACTTTAGCCATAAAAGCTTTATCGGCAAATGGTACAGGAGATATTGATCCCATTCCACCGGTATTTAGTCCTGTATCTCCTTCTCCAATTCGTTTGTAATCTTTAGCCTCTGGCAAAACTACATAGTCTTTGCCATTGGTAAGCACAAATACAGAAAGCTCTATGCCCGAAAGGAATTCTTCAATAACAACCTGCTGACCTGCTTGTCCAAATTTATTGTCCACAAGCATTTCTCTAAGGCCTGCTTTCGCTTTTTCCAAATCATCTAAAATTAGAACACCTTTTCCTGCAGCTAGCCCGTCAGCTTTAAGCACATAAGGGGGGTTTAGACTTTCTAAAAACAATTCTCCATCGCTGATATTTTCCGCTGAGAAAGTTTCATAGGCGGCAGTAGGAATATTATGCTTAATCATAAATTCTTTGGCAAAATCCTTACTGCCTTCTAATTGTGCAGCATATTTAGACATGCCTATAATATTGATGTCTTTGGTTTGTGGATCTGATTTAAAGAAATCATAAATACCATCTACCAAAGGCTGTTCAGGACCAACTACTATCATGCTAATATGCATGTCAATTGCAAATTTTTTGATAGCATCAAAATCATCAAGCTTAAGGCTTACATTCGTTCCAGATAGTGAAGTTCCTGCATTTCCTGGTGCAATAAATAATTGATCTAAAATCGGACTTTGTGCAATTTTCCATGCTAGCGTATGTTCGCGGCCTCCAGAGCCTAATAAAAGTACGTTCATAGTTTGTGTTAATGTGTTTTGTGTTGGTGTTTTTGTTGTTCCTCCGTCGCTAAAGCTTCGGAGGGTGAATGTGTGTTGGTATTAAGCTGAATACTTCTAACTTAGCTGTAGTTTTTCTCCATAAGCTAAGTCTCCAGCATCGCCTAAGCCGGGTACAATATACGATTGAGCAGTTAATTCATCATCAATAGCGCCTACCCAAACACTGACTTTATTCATATTTAGCTTTCGCTTAATAAAATTTATACCCTCAAGGCTAGCAATTGCAGCAACGATATGTGTGTGTTTTGGTTTGCCAAATTGTAAAAGTGATTTATAGGTAATTTCCATGGATGCACCTGTGGCAAGCATTGGGTCTGCTAATATTAAAATCTTATTGGTAATGTTAGGGCAGCTAGTATATTCTAATTCAATATCAAACCTTCCATTTTTGTGATGTCTTCGGTAAGCAGAAATAAAAGCACTATTAGATTTGTCAAAATAGTTTAATAGCCCTTGGTGAAGTGGAAGGCCTGCTCTTAAAATAGTTGCTAATATTGGAAACTCTTTTATCAATTTCATTTCTGATACTCCAAGTGGAGATACAATTTCTCTTTCCTCAAAAGTAAGTTTCTTGCTAATTTCATAGGCGAATATTTCACCCAAACGCTCCATATTTCTACGAAAACGTAGCTGATCAGTTTGCATACTTTCACTACGAATTTCTGATAAAAACTGATTAAAAATGGAGTTTGTACTTCCTAAATTATATACCATTTTGCAAAGCTTTAGTGTTTGTTTTCAACTGCTAAAATATTAAAAATATTGGCTCTAAAGTTATTTTAATATTTATTTGTTTTATGCAAAAGTAAGATGGTCATTCCTGACCGGTTTTTTT
>JAOZKO010000125.1:0-3860 GCA_029935325.1 Bacteroidales bacterium | reverse complement strand
ACAATTCCTTACAATACTTTACAATTCCTTACAATACTTTACAATTTCCTTACAACCCTTTACAATTTCCTTACAACCCTTTACAATTTCCTTACAACCCTTTACTATTTCCTTACCATCTTTTTTTTCTTAGCGTCTCCGCGCCTCTGCGGTAAGTTTAAAAAGAATTACACTATCGATAAAGAGTAACAGTACCACTAATCTCATAGGGCTGAATGCTAGATTCCGATACTCTAATAACATAGGTATAAACTCCATCAGGAGCATCGATATAATCTACTTTTCCGTCCCATTGCTCGTAGCGATCATTTGTTATAAAAGCTATTCTGCCCCATCTATCATAGATTATAAATTCGTAATAAGCATTATTTGACACAATCCCTTTGGGGCCATATTTGTCGTTTAAGCCATCGCCATTAGGTGTAAATGCGGAAGGAATATACAATGCACATTGCTCTACAAAAACAAAATAGGAAGTGGTGTCATAACATTCGGTTCCATTTTGTGTATTTATTGCTTTAAGGTAGTAGGTTGTAGATTCCGTTGGAATAGTACTATAGTTTTTAGAATTAGGGCCATTATTCCATTGATATGACATACCCCCATTTGCCACAAGGCTTACAGTTCCACCCTTGCAAATAGTATCATAGTCAGAGTATATCTCAGCTAATGGAATTGCAAGAATTTGCACTAAAACATCAGCACTATCAATACAGGTATTTAAGTCTTCTACAATTACTTTAAATGTTTTATCTGAAACAGGACTCACAGTTTGAGAGGAAGATTGTATTCCATTATCCCAAATATATTTCACTCCTCCATTTGCCCAAATATTTGCTGAGGTTCCATCACAAATTGTGGTATCGTTAGAGGTTGTTATTTGTGGCAGTAGTACTACTGTTACAAACATTGAACTGTCATTAACGCATTGCATACTATCAGTTACAGTTACTATAAATTGCTGACTATTGTTTGGTGAAACAATAATTGTAGGACTATTCATTCCGTTATTCCAAACATAAGTACTGCCACCAGAGGCAGAAATTGATGCTTGAGTACCGATGCAAATTTGAGTATCATTAGAGATTACTATTTGTGGCAATGGGTTAGCTATTACCTCAATACTATCAACAGCAATACAACCTTGGTTTGATGTTGCAGTAAGAGAATAAGTTTGAGTGCTATTTGCTTGAATAGTTGTATTGGTGTTAGTACCGCCATTACTCCAAATAAAACTAGTTCCTGCTAAGGTGTTTCCAGAGTTTAGTATAAGCATATCATTGAAGCAAATGGATGTATCATTACCAATATTGATAACTGGAGCAGGCTTAACATATATATCCACAATAGTATCGTAAACACAACCAGCGCCATCAATCATTGTATATGTCATATTCTGAAGCCCAGGTATTAATGCCACATAATTAGTTGTATCTCCAATTCCAACATTCCAATGTGTAGTATCTACTACAGGAGTGTATCCCCATGCCACTGGCAAAATAGATGGGTCAAAATCAATTCCCCAAGAAAATATAAAGCCATTATCAATCATCAAATTATCAGTAACTGTAATGCTCCAAGAGCCATTTAATGGGCAGCCAACTAGGTTTGTAAAAGGTGTCTCTGGTAAATAACTGATAATAGTAAAAGGAGCACTTGCAGTTGAGGTAGTTGGATATGTTGTAGAAGGAGGTAAATATGAATGATTAGTATAGCTGTTGCCAAGTACATCAGTAAATGAATGTGAGTAATTACCTGCTGCATTGAGCATGGTTGTAGTTCCTGTAGATTTCCAATGATACATATATCCTAGGCCAGCAACTTGGGCAGAGTTATTATCGATAGGTTCACCCAAGAAAGTGCTTGTACCGCCGGGGTATGATTTAAGTGTAATGGTGGAGTTATTTGGACATGTTAATGTTATATTCAAATCTCCTAAATATGAATGCTCAATTTCGGCAAATACTTGTAATATATCTGATGCTTGCTGTACCGATTGACCTGTGCCAAAACCTGAGAAAACTAAATTAGATGTATAAGATACTCCAGAGCCATCTGGTAAATAAGTTGTTCCTGCTACTGATAGAGAAGGAACAATTTGCCAATGTGTAGGTGTTACAAATCCATTAAGACTTGTGCTTTCAAATTGGCAAATAGTGTCATCAGAAACGTCAGTTCCAGCAAATACTGGTGGTGTGGAAACTCTAATCCTTACTTCTGTGGTTTGGCTTGAAAAACATCCATTTGTATCCTCTGCTATTATGTAAGCGTTATATCCTTGTATATTGGTGAAACTAGAAGTAACATTTTGACCACTAATAGTAGTTACTCCTCCAAAATTCCAGGAGAATATTGTGGTAGTGGTGTCTTGGTGGTAGAAGAAATTATTAAATGGAAAACTGGCAGAAGCAATTAGATTCACTGTATCTCCAGGACAAATATCAATAAAATAGATACCGCTATCCAGAGTAAATGGTGGAGATGATGATGTTAATATTGAGTTGAAATTTTGGCAAGGAATACCGCAACTTACTGTGGCAGCCCATCCAACTCCTGCCGTTACGGATGTCCATCTGAAAGTAAGCTTACCACCAATATTAAATAAGCTAGGTCGTAATGTGATTCCCACAGGTGAATTACCATTATTGAATATTCCAATAAGTGGATCATTTACAGTAGAACCGTCAAATACTTCTAACATATCACCAATTCCTACTGTAAACAATGTGAAAGTCATATTTGCATATGTGCCACTAGTGGCAGGAGCAAAAGTTACTGTGTATAATTGATTTGCAGAATAATTTCCTGATGCACCACCTGAGTCATAAAATGTACCAGTACATGATGTTATGGTTTGACCATTGTAGGAACTAATAGGATATGACTGAGCTTTAATAAAGCCATAGTTTAATATTATTAGCCAAATGATAATAGGTAATCTTTTCATGAGATTAAAGAGATAATGTTGTCTGCTTTAGGACACGAAAATAACAATTTAGGTTGTATGTGTTGCAAATTATTTTTTATTAAAAAATAATAGCATTTTGTCAATAGCTAAGGCTCGATGACTGATTTTGTTTTTGTCTTCTAGTCTCATTTCCGCAAAACTTATATTATATCCATCAGGAACAAAAATAGGGTCATAGCCAAATCCTTCTGTTCCTCTATATTCATCAATTATTTTGCCTTTAACTTCTCCCTTGAAAAAGTGGGTTTTGCCATTCAATTTAAGGCAAATTGTAGTAACAAATTTTGCATTTTTATTCTCAATGTTTTCAAGTTCTTTAAGCACTTTTCTGTTATTATCATCGAATGTGCAATTCTCTCCGGCATAGCGAGCAGAGAATACTCCAGGTTTATTATCTAAAGCTTCAATTTCGATACCTGAATCGTCAGCAAAACAATCGTAGCCATATTTATCAAGTATCCAGATAGCTTTTTGCTCTGCATTGCCTTCAAAAGTATTTGCTGTTTCAGGGATTTCATCATGGCAGTTTATATCTTTTAAACTAAGTATTTGGAAGAATCCAGTTAGCTTAGTTCGCACTTCGGTTAGTTTATGGATGTTATTTGATGCAAATACAATTTCATTCATGATTTATAATTTGATGGGTTAAAGAAATTGCAATTATTATTGGAAATAAAAAAAGGGAATTATCTATTAATAATTCCCTTTTTTGCAATATCTTATAAGGTTAATACTCCGTTAATGTCTTATATAAACCATACAGTCAGGCGATTACGGCTTTGCGCAATAATGTATAATATTCACAAAATCAACACTTTGCATCTTTGCGTCTTTGCGAGAAACAAAAACTCAACGAACTATTGATAAGGTTTAATAAAAGAAATATAAGAAC
>JAOZKO010000124.1 GCA_029935325.1 Bacteroidales bacterium | reverse complement strand
AACCAGGGACACATGGATTTTCAGTCCATTGCTCTACCAACTGAGCTATGGTACCTCTTAAGCGGCTGCAAAGGTAAACTATTTTTTTATTTGAAAATACAAAATATTTCAAAATATTTTTTCGTTAAAATCTATCATTAAACCGACGACTCATTTAATTACATTTGCAGAAATTTATTTTTATGCATTTAGTACTTGATTTTGGTAATACATTTCAGAAATGTGCAATTTTCAGCAATAGTAAGATGATTGATTTGCAGAAATTTCAGGACATTTCTGTCGCGGATATTATTGACTTTACTAGTACTTATAAAAATATTAAATCTTGCATATTATCGTCAGTAATAAATACTAATTCAGAAATATTGGATTGGCTAAGCAAGCAATATTATTTTTTAGAGTTAAGTAATTCTACACCAATTCCCATTAAAAACCTTTATAAAAGTCCGAAGACTTTAGGAAAAGATAGACTTGCTGCTGCTGTTGGTATTGCAAATCTAGCTCCAGGCAATAACTCTCTTTCCATTGATATTGGTACAGCAATAAAATTTGATATTGTAAATTCAGATGGGGAGTATATTGGCGGAAGTATTTCACCGGGATTACACCTACGATTTAAGGCTCTACATAATTTTACTGCAAAACTTCCGTTACTGAATTATAATCATGTTCATAATTTGATAGGAAACAATACAGAAACATCTATTTTATCAGGAGTAATGAATGGCGCAATAGCTGAAGTCAATGGAATTATTGACCAATATAATTCATTATTTCCTAGTTTAAAAATATTTCTTAGCGGAGGTGAAAGTATTTACTTTGAAAAGTATATAAAAAGTGACATATTTGCCGTTTCAAACTTGGTTCTTATTGGACTGAACGAAATTCTAATTTTTAATGAGAGAAAGCATTCATTATAAAGTACTTATACTTATAGCCATCGCTATAGGTACATTAAATTTTTCTGCCATTGGGCAGCTAAGAATTGACTCACCATACTCAAGATACGGTCTTGGCGATGTAAATCCTGGCTATAATTCGTATCAAGCTTCACTTGGTGGAGCAGGTTATGGTGTTAAAGACTCCATAAGAATTAGCACTATTAATCCTGCGAGTTATGCAAGTATTGATTCTGGTAGCTTTCTATTTAACGCTGGTTTTAATGGTTTATTAATAAATACCACAACTAGCGATCAAAGTGGTGGAAGCAGCTATTTTAATCTTTCATATTTAAAATTTGCACTTCCAGTTACAACATGGTGGCGCAGTGGTGCTGGTTTAATGCCATATTCTACAGTCGGATATAATGTAAATACATATGACAATATTGATTCAATCGGTCAGGTGCGCTTTGCTCATCTTGGCGATGGAGGAATTACAAGAGTATATTGGGGCAATTCGTTTAAAATAACTAAAAAACTTGCTGTTGGAATAAATGTATCATATCTTTTTGGCAGTGTAAATTATAGAAGAGAAGACCTAATGATGGATTTGCCTTATGCATTTCAATATCGGATTACCAATACAGCAGATGTACGTAGCATATACTTAGATTACGGATTGCAGTATAATACTAACTTTGGAAAAGACAACTTATACTTCTTTGGTATTGGAATTACTTATGCCAATCAACAGAAATTTACTTCCACAAATTCCGCCTTAGCCTTTACCTATACTGTTGGTGCTGATGGACATGAATTCATAAAAGACACCCTTCTCAATAATGAACATGGGGAAAGCGATATCGTTATCCCTCAAAAAATAGGTGGCGGATTTAGTATAGGCAAGAAACATAAATGGATGTTTGTTGCTGATGCAACTTTTGATGAATGGAGCAAATTTGAAGCATTCAAACTTGAAGACAACTTAAGCAACAGTATTAGACTTAATGTAGGAGGCCAATACTATATTGGTAAATATGCAGTTAATGCTGGATTTAGATATAACGACTCCTATCTAGAGCTTAATAATACTAAGATTAATGACTATGGCATAAGTTTTGGTGTAAGCATACCTCTACGAACAATTGCCTCAAAGCGAATGGGGAAACCATCAAGCGTTTCATTTGTTGATCTTGGTTTTGAGTTCGGTAGAAGAGGAACAACTTCAAATAATCTAATTCAACAAGATTATTTCAAATTCAGACTAGGTGTAAATATCAAAAATACCTGGTTCCAAAGAGTAAAATATTTATAACAACATAAACACATATTAGAAATGAGCAAATTAAAATTAATATTACTAGCATTTAGCTTAATAATGGTAGTTGGTGTTTTCGAAGGGAGAGCAGAAAAAAGTGCTGATTTATTAAATTTTAATCAGGATACTCCAGATGAAATAAGCAAATACGGAAAAGACAGTATAAACTGCGTAAAGAATCTTAGTTTATACAGAGAGTTTTATAAGCAATGGAAAGCTGGCAAATATTCTGATGCATCATTAGCAGAGCAGACTCTTAAATCATGGAGATATTGCTTTTTCGATTGCCCATTAGTTAGTAAGAATATGTATATACATGGCGAAAAGCTAATGAAATACTATATAAAAACTAATAAAGAGGATTCCGTTGTACGTCAAGCATATGTTGATACTCTTTTGATTGTTTACGACCAGCGTATGAAATATTTTGGGAAAGACAAAAAAAATCCTAAGGGTAAAATACTTGGTCGTAAAGCACAAGACTGCATGAAATATAGAGTAGAAAAATCAGAAGAGTATTATCCTTGTTTTGAAGAATCATTTAAGCTCATGGGTAATAATACAGAGCCTACAACATTATTTTATTTCTATGTGGCCTCTGTACGTTATGTTCAGCAAAAGCATGCCGAGAAAGACTTAATATTAGAGAACTATGTCAACATACAGGATGCTATAGAATTTAACCTTTTGAAGTATGCTGACAATGAGAAAAAGCTTGCTAAATATACTACTGTAGCAAATAACTTGGAAAAAAATGTTAGCAAATTTGCTACATGCGAGAAGCTTATTGCATTATATGGGCCTAAGTTAGAAGCAAATCCCGATGATTTAACTTTAGCTAAAAACATAGTTAAATTCTTTGAAAAGAGAAAATGCACTAAGTCTGATGTGTATTTTAAAGCCCTTGAAAAGGTACATGCAATTGAGCCTAATGCACAATCAGCATTCTCAATGGGTCTAATGGCTTTTCAACGCGAACAGTATAGCAAAGCGAAAGACTATTTAGTTGAAGCCACAAACACTTTACCTGATTCATTAGCTACTAAGAAATCGTCTGCATATTTATTACTTGCCGAAACTTACCGCTCCTTAGGTCAGTCAGCATCAGCTAGAACTGCTGCACAAAAAGTATTGAAATATAATCCTAATGAAGGTATGGCCTTGATTATTATTGGTGACTTATATACTAGTAGTGCTTCAAAATGTACGCTACAAGGCTTACGTGTATCTTATTGGGCTGCATACGATAAATATGTACGGGCCGCTGCAATTGCAGATGATGAGAAAACAAAAAAGAAAGCACAGGAGAAGGCTGCAGTAATTAAGAAAAGTTTCCCAGAAATTGCAGACCTACACATGAGAAACCTTATTGATGGTCAAGCAGTAACCGTAGGATGTTGGATTAATGAAGAAACTACTGTTCGTTCACGTTAATTTCACTATCTTTACAGTCTTATAAGACTGATTAAATGAAAGCAAAAAATCAACTCGTAAAATATATTAAAAGCATTGTTCTGATTATTATCGGAGCAATGCTTTTTTCATGTGAAAATGATTTAGCAGTAGTTAAGTCATTAATTGTTGATGATAATACGCCCATAGAATCAAGCTATGATGTAGATATTGAATATACCGATTCAGGCAAGGTGATAATGAAAATGCAGAGCCCAGAGATACATCGCTATATCGGCGATGAAGAATATTTAGAAATGCCCCTGGGAATTCAAATGGTATTTTATGACACCTCTGGAAGAGTAAAATCTACACTCAATTCCGATTATGCAATTAATTACGTGAAAAAGAAAATAATGGAAGCTCGTAATCATGTTGTGGCTACTAATGCTCAAGGTCAACAGTTATACACAGAATTATTAATTTGGGATCAGGAGAAACATAAAATCTATACCGATAAAAAAGTGAAAGTAGTAACTGACGATAAAATTCTATTTGGAGATGGATTAATAGCGGATGAAAGCTTCGAAAATTGGGAGATAAACAACCCCACTGGCGATATAATAATAGATGAAGAAATAGACAATGACACTATAACACCATGAGCACGTATCTAATAGTCATATTATTAAGTATATTATTCTCTGCGCTATTTTCAGGCATAGAGATTGCTTTTGTTTCTGCAAATAAACTAAAAATTGAGTTAGACAAAAGTAGAAATAAAATAACCGCTAGGATTTTATCTTGGTTCAATAAAAGAGAGGCATACTTTATCACAATGCTGTTATTGGGAAACAATATTGCTTTAGTGGTTTACGGTATTTTCATGGAGGAGAGTATAAGCCCTTTTTTAGCTAAGGTACTACCAAGTTTTATTTCAGGATCATTTGTTATACTTTTATTAAACACTATTATTTCCACATTTATTATTCTAATATTTGCAGAATTTATTCCAAAAGCTACTTTCCGACTAAATTCAAATAAAGTACTAGAAATATTTAGTATTCCATTAGTGATTATTTATGCTATAATGCTTCCATTTATTTTTGCATTTATAAAAATATCAGAGTTTCTATTGCATAATATATTTCGTATAAAATTATCAACCGATACTTATATATTTACATCTACAGATTTAGATCACTATGTGCAAGAATTTCATCATGATGATTCGGAAGAGAGTGCAGAAATAGAAAGTGATTTACAAATCTTTAGAAATGCAATTGAGTTTAGAAGCACTAAAATTAGAGAGTGTATGGTTCCTCGTACCGAAATAAAAGCAATAGATAAATCATTAAGTATAAATGAATTACTTATTGTATTTCAAAAAAGTGGGCATTCCAAAATATTAGTCTATGAAGATGATATTGATAATATTATTGGTTACGTTCATGCTTTTGATTTAATAAATAAACCAAAAAAAATTGAGAAGATATTAAGGGAGATTATGCTAATCCCAGAGACCTTAGCTGCCAACGTTATGCTTAATAAAATGATAAAGGAGCATAGCAGCTTAGCAGTTGTAGTAGATGAATTTGGAGGAACCTCCGGCATAATAACCATGGAAGATTTAATGGAAGAAATATTTGGTGAAATAGAAGATGAATTTGACACAAATCAATTAATTGAAAAAGAATTAGATAAAAATACTATTCTTCTTTCAGGGCGACACGAAATCGACTACCTTAATGAAACCTTTAAATTAGACTTAGAGAAATCTGAAGAATTCGAAACCTTAGGTGGATATATTACACATTTTTACGAAAATATACCTGAAAAAGGAGCTAAATTAAAAATTGAAAATCATACTTTTGAGATTATTCAGGCAGGAAACACTAAAATAGACCTTATCAAACTACATAGAGGAATATAAAGCAGCATTAGATATATGTCTATATTACTGTGTATTACAGAATTATTTTTTCATACAAATTTAATACTAAAAATTATTTCAATACATTAGATATTGTATGTACATTTGCAAGCAATTTTTTAAATAGAAAATCAATGGCAGCAATAGGTAAAATTAGAGAGAAATCAGGATTATTATTAGTTATTATTGGGTTAGCTTTGGCGGCCTTCGTAATGGGCGATTTTTTAAATGGTCTAGGCGGAGGAGGTCCAGTTATTGACCAAAGTAAAATAGCATTAATAAACGATGAAAAAGTAGCAACTTCAGAATTTAGCGTAAGAGTAAGTGAGCAAGCAGATCTTACTTTACAACAAAATCAAAAAAGCAATATGACTTCTGAAGAATCCTTTCAGAATGTAATGGATGTTTGGAGTATCGTTAAAAGAGAAACCATTTTAAACCAGCAAATGGTTAAACTTGGATTAATTCAAACAATTGGCGATAATCCAACAGCACATATTACTATGGAAGAGTATATGGATAATATTAATGGAGCACATCCCCATTCTGAAATTATTCGTAATTTTAGTGATCCAAACACAAAACAATTCAATCCACAGGCAGTAGCAAACTTTTTGAACTACCTCGAGCGAGGAGTTGTAAGCGAAGATGCTAAGGAGAGAGAACAGGCAATACAATCTCAAAAGCAATGGCGGCTTTTATCAAAGTATATTAAAAACGACATAATTGTTAGCAAGTATAATACTTTAATCACTAAAGCCTACTATATGCCAAAAGCTTTAGCAGAAGTTGACTTTGTTGATAATGCTAAAATGAATAAAGTTGCTTACTTTGGTGCTAAATATGGTTTAGTTACTGAAGAAGAGACCTCTGCAACTGATGCCGATTATCAGTCATACTATGATAAGCACACTATGGATTTTGAAGCAAAAGAGGAAGCTCGTAGAATAGATTATATTGTTTGGAATGTTAGACCAAGCACAAAAGACATTCAAGATTTGGAAGAACAAATTATTGAATTTGGCGAAGAATTAAAAACTGCAATGCCTCAAAATATTCCTTATTTAGTAAATAGGATTGGTGAAAACAGATATGATAGCACTTGGATTAAGCCAGGTAGTTTATCTCCTTTTATTGATTCTGCTGCATTTGCAGCAGAAGTTGGAGTAGTTTTAGGCCCTTGGCCTGAAAATTCAGCATACCACGTCGCTCGTGTTATGGGACATAGTCTTCGCCCCGACTCAATGAAAGCAAGTCATATTCTTATTTCTTATGCAGGAGCATACGGAGCTACAGATAGCACTACTCGTACAAAAATTGGAGCTCGCGCTCTAGCTGATAGTATTTTAACTGAAATTAATAATTCTCCTTCCAAATTTGCTGAATTAGCAATAATGTCTGACGACCCTTCAGTTAAAACTAATAATGGGGAAATGGAATGGTTTGCAGATGGAGCTATGGTTCCAGAGTTTAATCAAGCTTGCTTAGAAAATAATATTGGTGATTTAGTTATTACTGAAACAGCATTTGGATTTCATATTATACGTATTGATGACAAAAAAGAGGCAACTGATAAAATCAGAATTGCTCAAATAGATTTACCAATAACTTTTTCTCAAGAGACCTTTAATGAGGTTTATAGTAAAGCAAGTAGATTTGCTGCAGTAAATCAAAATTATGAAGCATTTGATACTTCATCAATCGGACTTAATGTAATAAAAGGTGATTTTATTGCACATTTGGCTAAAGGAGTTAATGGATTGAATAACTCAAGAGATGTTGTAAAATGGATGTTTGAAGAAGGTGTTGAAAAAGGCACTGTTTCTTCAGTATTTGATTTTGAAGATAAAGTAGCAGTAGCTGTTATTACAGATATCAAACCTAAAGGAATACAGTCTCTTGAAAGTGTAAAAGAAGGAATTAAGTTTATGGTAGAAAGAGATGTTAAAGCTCGCGTTCTTACTGAAAGAATGAGTAAAGTTACTCAGCTATCACAAGCAACTGAATTTAGCGCTACTATTGATACTTCTATGGTGTCTTTTGCTACTTATTCTCTTCAAAATTACGGTCCAGAACAAGATGTTCAAGGTAGAATGTTTAATGCTGAAACTAATAAATTAGTAGGCCCAATAGTTGGAGATCAAGCAGTGTATTTCTTTAAAGTAATTGAAGATGGTGAAACACCAGCGATGCAAGATTTAAAATATACTCAACAAAGAAGTGCCGACCTTTTTGGACAAAGAGTTAGCACATCAGCTTATAAAACATTGGAAGATAATGCAGAAATTGAAGAGTTCTTATATTTCTTTTATTAAACCTTATCAATAGTTCGTTGAGTTTTTGTTTCT
>JAOZKO010000123.1 GCA_029935325.1 Bacteroidales bacterium | reverse complement strand
AAATAGAAGACGATGCTGACCAAACTACCCTTTGCATACTTTCAAAAGATGGCAAAGTACAACGCAGCACATGGCTCAACAATAAAGAATTAGATATTTATCCATGCCCATTTTTATCTATTGACTTAGGAAATGGAGAATATATTATTGGTTCTTATTTGAAAAGTAAATTTAAGTTTGCTCTTTTAAAATATTGATTTAAAAGGATATTTATTCTCAAATATTTACTACAAAACCTAGCATAACTGGAATAAATTTCAACCCAAGGCTTGTGGCCTCGGTATATTCATTAATAAGCACATTATTTTGGTCATATTCTTTCAAAGTAATATCAGTAAAGCCCAATGAACCAGAAGTAGCCATTCCTGAGCGTAATAATATACCGTATTTTTGTTCTATATCAATATATCTAACAATCTCAATAACAGCTGAAAGATAAAGCGAGGTCTCTTTTTCAGGAAGAATATATTCAGTATAAGTTCCCCAATCGCTATAATAATCTCCGTACTTATTGAAACTTACACCTAATGTACCTCCTAAATGCACATAAAATATTCCCAAATCAAGATTATTTTTAGCCCCGATGGACAAAAAAGTTGATGAATTAGTATTGCCCAAAGAGTTCTTAGCATTATTAATCCCTCCTTCAAAATAGAAAAAAAGATTATCATTTTGCTTATATCCAAATGTAGCAGCAAAATTAACAGGACTGGAAAATTCACTATAATCAGTTGATCCTACCAATCCAGTTCCACCAGCTATCTCAAAACGATATTGTCCAAAACTCTGAAGACTAACTAATAATAATACGGCTAAGAGTAAATGTAATTTTTTCATAATTTTTTGTTTTAAATATTTAGTCTAAAATAATTAATTCTAGTGACTGTTTTAATAAACATATAATGACATACAAAATCAAAAAGTAAAACTAGGGTATTAATTTTAGTTTTTTACAAAATATTTTTCTAGATTTCTTCTTTTTGATACAACTCATATTTAACCTTAAGAGAACTTCTAATAATTACTTTCTTGATGCGAAGTAATTATTAGAAGCACCCTTAAACAAATTTAACAATCGAGGTCTCTATATTTGTATATCTTTGAAATAATTTAAGGGAAGTTCTGGCAAGAACATTATTTACAGAAAATTAAACATATTATTCATGAAAAAGTTTTTGATTTTTATTGCTTTATTGATTGTATTTACTAGTGCTGTATTGTTTTTATGGATAAAAAATACTGCTCCAAAATATATAGGTGAATTTGAATTAGAAGGTATAGCAGATTCCACACAAATAGTATATGATGACTTTGGAGTTCCTCATATTTACGCAAAAAACGGGGAAGACGCCTATTTTGCTCTAGGTTATGCACATGCTCAGGAGCGCCTGTTTCAAATGGAATTATTAAGGCGATTAGCCAATGGAGAATTATCAGAAATTCTAGGGCCAAAACTTATAAGTACGGATAAAAAAATGCGGACTTTAGGTTTTAATGAAATGTCGAAGCGAAATGCAGATGCCTTTTTTAGCGACTCTCAAAATGGCGAAATGCAAAAACTTTCATTATCATATATTAAAGGTATTAATTCATTTATTGAAAAAGGTCAAATGCCAATAGAGTTTACACTTTTAGGGTTTACTCCTAAGGAATTTGAACCATCAGATATATATTCTAGCCTTGGTTTTATGGCTTTAGGATTTACTACCGCACTTACTACAGAGCCTATAATGCAATATATTGCAGAGCAGTTAGGAGAGGATTATGCAGAAGTATTTGAGTCAGATTCTACTTCCGGGAGTTCAAATTATAGGCCATATTCTGTAAAGGAAATTATCGCCAGTAATATATCTAGCGATTTATATAAGTTTCCCTATGATTTACCTCTGCCATATTGGGAGGGATCAAATGCTTGGTTGCTATCGAAAAGTAAAACTAAAAGCGGGAAAGCAATTTTTGCCAACGATACTCATATCGGATACTCTCAACCATCAGTTTGGTTTGAAGCGTATATGGAATATCCTGGATTTCATATGTATGGATATTATCTTGCAGGGATGCCTTTTGCAATAATTGGGCATAATAATGATATCGCTTGGGGATTGACTATTTTTCCTTTAGATAATATGGACTTATATTATGAGACTATTAATCCAAACAATCCGAAGCAGTATAAGCAAGGTGATGAGTGGAGGAATTTTGATATAATTAAACAAGAAATTAAAGTTAAAGATTCGGCTTCGGTAATGTTTGAAGTAAAATTAAGCTCTAGAGGCCCGATTCTTAATGATGATTTTCAGCAAGTTGTACAGGGAGAATCTCAAAAAACGGTTTCTTTATGGTGGACTCCAATGCATGTACTTTCCAAGTCGTTGCACGCAACTTACGATATGAATAATGCTAAGAATATAGTAGATTTTGAAAAGGCAATGGCCGATATCGATATTCTAGGATTAAATGTTATGTATGCCGATAAGCAAGATAATATTGCTTGGTGGTCAACAGGATTGCTTCCTAAACGAGATTCAAGTTTAAACTCTAAGTTATATATGGATGGAGCAACAGATACTCTACCTCATAATTATTATTCTTTTGAAAAAAATCCTAGGTTAATTAATCCTACCAAAGGATATATTATTACTGCTAATAATTCTCCCGGAATCTATGACTCAATGAGTATATCAGGATATTATGCCCCTGGATATAGAGCCGAACGAATTGAGGAATTATTAAATCAACAGGCAAAGTGGGATATTGATGGACTAAAGGCTATTCATATGGATAATTTTTCGCATCGAGATTTAAGAATTAGAGATGTTTTCATATCACAATTAGCTATTGATGAGTTGGCTAGTCCATCATTAAATAGTGTTGCAAAAGCCTTGGAAAACTGGGATGGGAATTATAATATCGAATCAGTAGGAGCTACTATTTTTACCCGAATGATATATTATAGCTTAGAAGTAGGACCTGGTGAAAAACTTGGTGACGAAAGATTTCAGCAATTATTAAATACTTATACGCTAAAGAATAATTTGGAGCGATTAATTAATGACCAGTCTTCGGTTTGGTGGTCAGGCAATAGGCAGCTTTTGTTTAATCTAGCTTTTGAAAAAACAGTAGAGTCATTAAGCCAGCAATTGGGTGATGATATTTCCAAATGGCAGTGGGGTGAAGTTCACCAATTGGAGCATGTGCATCCTATTGGAAGAAAAGAACCTTTTGATAAAATATTTAATGTAGGGCCATTCCCCAAAAGTGGCAGCTTAGAAGTTGTTGATAAAGAAGGATTTGTATATAGCGATAAAGCTACGTATGTCATTAAATCTGGTCCTGCAATGCGCTGCTTACTTGATTTTGCTACTCCCGATTCTGCCATTGGTATTATTCCCACAGGACAATCAGGAAATATTATGAGTCCACATTATAGCGACCAAGCCCAGATGTTTGTTGATGGCAAATACCGACAGCATATTATTAGTAAGGATAAGCTGAATGAGGCACATCGTAGTTTGTGGTTGCTGCCTGTTTTGGAGGAGGAATGAGGAGTTCACCTGCGCTGAAGCTTTGGTGGAGGAGAGCTAGAGAAGTTGAGAAGTTGAGAAATTGAGAATTGGAGAAGTTGAGAGCAAAGAAGTGACTAGAAAATAATCCGTGAAAATCCATTAAATCCGCGTCATCAGTGTTCTAAAAAAGCGAAGACAAATCAATTACTCAACAAAATAAGGAACTTCAGTCACGATTTTAACTTCTTCGTCTTCTTTTAAGGTGTTTTCAACTTTACGATCATTGATGATAGCTGTTAACTTAATACTAAGTTTATTATTTGTACGCTTACTCAATGTTGCTATAGTTTCTCCTTTAATTGCTTTTACAATAGTTAGAACTTTTTTATTAATTGACTTCTTTTCGCTAACTGTTAAACTCCTTAAGCTTGCAGCTGAAGTTTTAAGTGTATCAAGGTAATCCAAGGGTGCTATTCCCAGAAGTTTTATCAGTGAACTATCAACCTGCAACCATAAAGCATAGGCATACATTGTATCCTTTTTACTTATTTCGGTAAACTCAACTATATATCCTTTATTGCCATTCAAATCATAGGCCTTAGCATTGGTGAGCTTGTCTTGAGTTTTTTTATCTAAACCTTTGATAAATTTTGCACTAGCCTCCTTTGGGCTTATTCCTGATTGTTCAACACCGAGTATTATTGCTGCCTTATTATTAACACTTACAGCACCAACAGCGGTTGATTCATTACTTATTTCCCATCCTTTTGGAAATTCAATATAGAAATCAATATCGGGATGTAAGAATTTATTTTTGCGAATAACTCCATGGGCAGGGCTTTTACCAAATATTACACCATTAAACTCCATCAAATAATTATCAGATATTTTTTCAGCAGGAACAATGCTTATTTCTTTTGCTTTTAATTTTATATTTTCATTTCTATCTGGTGTATATGGGTGGTCAGCAAAATAGCTTTTTTGCTCTTTATTCCCAGTGGTTACTTCAATTGCTAGGCTCATTCTTTCAAGAGCATCAGCCAAAACAAAAGGGTCGTATCCTGCTGCTGCTGCAAGTGCAATTCCCACATCGTCAGCCTCAGTTTCATGCTTACGACTATATGATGCCATCATCATTGCACTTGAAACTGTAATTGGAGCATTTAACATATTACCCAAGTTCTTATTAATAATACCAACTAAATTTCCCGGTATTTCGGCAAGTTTAGGGCCTATACCCATCTTTATTTGCTTTACTCCATGTCGGTTTTGTGAATGAGTAATCTCATGTCCTAAAATACAAGCTAATTCATCTTCACTTTCAAGTAATGGAATAATGCCTGTGGTAACATAAATATAACCACCAGGTAGGGCAAATGAATTTGGCATTTCTTGTGGAACCAATAAAAATTGATATTCAAAAAGTTGAGAATCAAGTTTAGATACTAATCGTTGGCCTATGCGATTAATATATGCATTCATTGCTGAATCATTGTAAATGCCCATTTGTGTCTTTACAGTTTCCGCATTTTTTGCCCCCAGCTTTTTATCAAAATTTATATTCTGAGAATTCAGAGAAACGGAAAAACTCAATAGAATAACTAAAAGAATGTATAGATGCTTCATAAATCGATGATGTTTAATATTAATGCAAAAATAATTAATTATTATGGTACTACTACCATTATTAATATACTAATACAGGGCAAATCTAAAGGGCTGCCCTGTATACTAATATTCTGTAATTGGCTTTGTATAATAAACAGCTTGCCATGTGTTAAAAGATTTAGGCTGATATGGTTGACTTTGTTTTGAAAGCCATTCTCCCAATAAGTTTCTAAAATCGTCTTTGGAACATTTTACGAATCTAGATTTTAATTCCTGCTTGCTGAGTCCCACTCCTTTGGTTAAATGACCTCCACCACCATTTACTCTATAGGAATTCATTACTACGGTATATACTTTTTCCATATCAAACGGATAATTATCTGCCATTGATACAATGCTTATTTTTGAACCTTTTGGTAAATTCGGATAAACCAAATAACGTAATCCTGCTCCAGAATCAAAATTATAATATGCGTTTTTTAGGTTTAAATAGCGGTTGTTTTTATCTGATTCAGCATTTAATAATAGCATATTGCCTTCACTATTTAGCACTGAATCAAACCATAAATCAGTTGAATACTCTAAATATTTCTTTATTTCAGCACCGCTAAGTTCGATGGTGCAAAGGAAGTTTTCGTAGCGATAGAGTTTAAATAAATCAGCTCGAGTAAATATTCCTTTTGACAAAATAGTATTAGTAGAAAAAGGCGCAGCAAAAGAAATATCAGCACCACTAATATCCAATTGAGCTTGGTGAATCATATCCACAAAAGCAGAAGGACCGTATAGAGCTTCTTGGGCTTTAATATCGGTATCCAGAAAAGCTATTTCTTCTTCTACATAAACTTTTGCACTATCAAACCACCAATCAAAAGTGCTTAGGAAATTTGAATCAGGTAAAATATTTTCCATGGAAACTAAAGATGCTGAAAATGCCTTTTCATAGGATTGGTTTTGATCATTCCATTGTAATTTAATATTTGCTTGAGCAATATTATTAGCATGCGAGCCGGCATTAAGTATAAGGACTTCAGCAGAATCGATGTTTTTAATTATCATTGTAGTTTTATGATGGTCATGACCACTAAAGATTATATCAAAACCAGCAACTTGCTTTGCAACCAATAAACTTGCATTTTCGTTTAGAGCTGCATTAGGATCTGCTCCACCATATTCGGCATTTAATCCTGCATGAAAAAGGCCAACAATAATCTCAGGTTTTTCCTTCTCTTTAATAATTTTCATCCATTTTCTGGCACTCTCTACCATGTCTTCAAAGTAAATTCCTGACCATAAACTCTCAGGCAGCCAATTAGGAATAGATGGTGTAATTAATCCCAAAATTGCAATTTTAACACCTTGTCGCTCAATTATTGTATATGGTTTGAAATATGGCTCTCCGCTAATAGAATCGATTGCATTGGCTGCCAATAATGGAAAATCGAGAGCTTCTCTATAACTATCATAAACTCCATGCCCTGCTTCAATATCATGATTACCTACAGTTTGTGCATCATATTGCATAAAATTCAACATTTCAGCTACAACTTCACAACTGTCTTTATTCACATAGTTTGCATAATATACAATTGGTGTTCCCTGCAATAAATCTCCATTATCAAGAAGGACAACGCTTATGGAGTCATGCTTCCGCAAAGCTTGTATATAGGAAAAAACTTGTGATAGACTGCCTTTAGACTCTTTTTGTTTAACCAAGTCAAAAGGAAAAAACCGACCATGTACATCTGTGGTTTCAATTATACTGATATTAATATCAGGCTTTTGTTCAGTAGTATTGCAAGCTGATAGAAATAGCAGAATAAGAAAAAGAGAGCTTAAGTATTTCATGAAATTATAATAATTTACAAATCTAAATTATAATAAACAAAGACCCTCACCAAAGGTGTTTCCTTGGGTGAGGGTCGATGCTTTACTTGATATTCGGCTCAAATAATAGTCATTTAGAATGGCAAATCATCCTCTGGCTCAGAAGTTTTATTTATTTCTGGATCTTTAGGCTTTTCAGCTTGGGTATTCTGTGGAGTTTGTGCCTGATTATTTTGTTGTGCAGGAGCATCACCAGCACTTGGAGGAGGAGGGAAACTACCACTACCTTCACGTTTATCGAGCATCAAAAGACGGTCACCATTTATTTCTGTTGTATAGCGTGTTACATTGTCTTTATCAGTCCACGAGCGTGTGCGTAGCCTACCTTCAACATAAATTTTACTACCTTTTTTTAAGTAGTTTTCAGCAGTCTCAGCCATTTTACGCCAAAAAACTATTCGATGCCACTCTGTTTGCTCTTGCCAGTTGCCATCTTTGTCTTTATATGATTCGCTTGTTGCTAAACTTAATGTGGCGACTTTTAATCCACTATCAAGAGCTCTGATTTCAGGATCAGAACCCAAATTTCCTACTAATATTACTTTATTTATTCCTGCCATAATTTTGAATTTTTAAGTTTTAACTGAATGCCAAAGATACAATGATTTATTTTGATTTTGATGGGTGTTCAAAAAAAAATAATTAGTCAATCCTCTGACTATTTTTTCAGAAAATTTTTATCAAGTGTGAATATTTTTTCACAAAAAAATAGCAACCTCCTTCTCCAAGGAGTACTTTCTTTTTTCTATCCCACCCATTCCGAAAGGCGACGTATTTTTCCTAATGCTTGTTCTACATTTTCGACCCTACCAAAGTGCAAGCTTAGCTTTTCTTTATTCTCCTTCATCTTTGCTTGATTTGGATGGGTTTGCATATAATTAATTATTTTTGAGAATATTGGACCAGAAT